>JASFFM010000001.1:0-42231 GCA_050124295.1 Desulfobacterales bacterium
CCCTGCGGCCACACGATCGGCCATGTAGGCCCGCTGATAGGCATCCGCCAGGCTGTCGGCCTGGGCCACCCCGCAGGGGTTGTTGTGCTTGACGATGACCGAAGTGGGCGTGTCCGGAAAATAGCGCAGGATGTTCAAGGCATTGTCCGCATCCGTGAGGTTGGTCTTGCCGGGATGCTTGCCGGACTGGAGCAGTTCGATATCCGAGGCCAGGTAACGACCCGGCTGAATGGTGCGGGTGCCGGCCAGGGCCAGGTTGCCGTTGACCAGCCGGTAAAGGGCGGCTTCCTGTCCGGGATTTTCACCATAGCGCAGCCCTTTGGCCTCGCCGTCGATGGTCCAGGACACACGCTCGTAGAACAGGGTCTGACGTTGATCGTCCGCATCGACAAAAGCGATCTCCATGCGTGGCGGGAAATGATCCTCGACGATGGTGCGATACATTTTTTTTAGATCCTCGGCCATTGGTGTCGTTCCTTTCAGCTAGGGTCAGGGTTGAAAAGGGGTGTCACAAACACCGTGTCGGACGCGGGGCTGCCGATAGACACGGCGTTGCCCAAATTGACGGGTATCGGAAGACGGCTGGGCGTTTACAGCCCAAATGCCGTCCGGGCGGTCATTCAAAGGCCCTGAAACCGGTAGCATTCCGCGGTCTCGGAGCCCTTGCGCGCACCCAGAAAATCGGCAATCGCCCGGTCGTAATCGGCGGTGTGGCCGAAGGCCTTCTGGGCCAGGGCAAAACGCATCGCCAGGGAGGTTTGGCCCTCGTTTGCTTTAAGTTCGCTGGCAAGGCGGCCATAGTCGCCCGGATCCACCACCGAGGCCACGCGGATGAAATTCTTGGCCGCAGCGCGGATCATACAGGGCCCCCCGATGTCGATCTGCCCCCGGGCACCCTCGACCGTGACCCCGGCCTGGGCGATGGTCTGCTTGAAAGGGTAGAGATTGACCATCACCATGTCGATGGGTACTGCCGCCGTGCGTGTCAGATCCCCCTGATGGGCGTCGTTGTAAGTCTCGGTGAGAAGCCCCAGGTAAATCTTGAAATCGAGGGTCTTGACCAATCCGCCCTGGGTTTCGGGTTGGCCGGTGTAATCCGACACCTGGGTCAGATGCGCTTCGGCCCGGCTTCCCAGGATGGATTGGATCTTACCGTAGGTGCCCCCGGTGGAGAACATGCGCACGCCGGGGCATGTCGCCAGCAGCGCGGGGATAAATTCTTCCAGTCCGGTCTTGTCGGAAACGCTGATCAGCACATGGCGGACGGGGACATTGTCATCAATTCGTTCCACGGTGTTGATGCTCATGAGGCCTTCACTTTCGTTTCGAATGGTTGGAATGGGGCCGTCACCGGTAAGGCCATCGGCCCGCGGGATTTTAATGCGGGGAATGAGCGGCCGCCCTGCGTTCGGGGGATGCCCGGCAGGAGCGCCATATGCAGCCTGAGCGATCCGCCCGGCCGTGCGGTTTCCTAACACATTTCGCGATCCGAAGCAAAAGGTCTGATGCGTGCGCACCGCTTACATGCGCACCCGCCAGGTCGCGCAGGTGCCGATGCGCAGGGAAGATAACCCCTTCGCCGGGAAGATCGAAAATACCGCGCAGGGCAAAAGGTGGGCGATGACCGGCGCCATCCTCAGAGACGCCCCTCGACTTCTTTCAGAAACCGCTCGAAAAAACGAATCATAAAGCGATGACGTCCCTCCGCCACCCGTCGGCCGGCCTTGGTCAGCATCCGACGCCGGATATGGCGCAGTTTGACCTGGTATTCACGGTAGCCGGTGTCTTCACGGGAATAGGCCCGGGTGTTGCGCACGTCGTGATTGGGGTTATGCAGGCGGGCGCCCACCTCCCCGGCAAATTGATAGGTTCGGGCAATCCCCACGGCACCGATGGCATCCAGTTTGTCGGCGTCAAAGAGCACCTTGGCCTCAATGGTCTCGGGGTGGGGCTGGCGGCGAAAACGATGGGCGCGTACACAATGCACCACGTTCCTTTTCTGAGCCTGCGTCAAGGGCAGTTCCGCCACCAGCGCGGCGGACATCGCCGCCCCCCGTTCCGCATGGCAAACCGCACCGCGGCTGGCATCCTGATGACCGCGTCCGATGTCGTGCAGAAGGGCCGCCACCAGCAGCACCGCCAGGTCGGCCCCTTCCCGGGGTCCAAGGTCAGCGCACAATCGATAGACCCTCAGGGTGTGTTCCCAGTCATGGCTGCCCGGATCACCCGCCAGATGCTGCCGGGCCATTTGCCGGGCCTGGATCACGGCCGGTGGCTCTGTGCGTCTCGAATCTGACATCCCACATGCATCCATGGTCGCTGTGGCAACCTTAATTTGTGCCGCGCCAAAAACAGCCCATCAGGCTGTTGTCGCCAGGTGCCGACGCGCCGGCGGCCCTCGACGGATTGGTAACCGGTTTGGGGCCAGGAAGTCAAGCCGCCAGAGGATTGACCCAGGATGGGGGAAAGCCGACGTCTAAAAGCATTTAAACTTTTTTAACCACTATCCTCCACCATTTTAAAATTTGACAAAATAGACAATTAACTTTATCAAATTATTATAAAAATAATCTTAGACCATGACTAATTTTCCTTGACTTTCTATTCATTTCATTCCATATGTTGCATAAATGTGGAGTAAAGTGGGGCACAGGACCAGATCATGTTTCGCGGCACGTCTTTCCATACCATGGATAACAAGGGGCGGATTATCATCCCCTCACGCTTCCGGGATCTCATACGGGCCGGGGGCGGTGACCGGGTCATGGTCTCCAGCATGGACGGCTGCTTGGTGGCTTATCCCCTGGATGCCTGGCGGGACCTCGAAACCGGCCTGCTGGCGCGGGCCGAAAAAAGCCATTACATGCGGCGATTCCGCCGGATATTTGTCGGGGGTGCCCATGAATGCGCCTGTGACAAGCAGGAGCGCATCCTCATCCCTCCCATGCTGCGAGAAGATGCCGACATAACCAAGGAGATCGTTTTGGTGGGCGTACTGGACCATTTCGAAATCTGGTCGCGTGGCATGTGGGATTCCGAAAAACAGGCCCTGAATAAGGATATGCAAAAGGAGGAGGTCAGAAACGAAATCGCCAGCCTAGGACTTTGATGCGATGGCCGATTACCACATCTCCTGTATGCCGTCCGAGGTCATGCACTATCTCAACCCCCGGCCCGGTGGCATCTACCTGGACGGAACCGTCGGCGGCGCAGGACATTCCCGGTTGATCTGCAACCGTATCCAACCCGACGGCCATCTGATTGGCATCGATCAGGATTTGGACGCCATCCAACATGCCCGCGAAGTTCTGGCCCCCTTCTTTCCCCGGTTTTCCCTGCATCAGGACACGTTCAGCCACATGGACCGGATCATCCGCGACCTGGACTTCGACGGCGTGGACGGCATCCTTCTGGATCTGGGACTCTCTTGGCACCAGTTGCAAGGCAGCGGACGCGGCTTCAGCTTCAAGCGTGAAGAGCCGCTGGATATGCGCATGGATGCCAGGGCCGGCTTGACGGCCGCCGATATCGTCAACGGCTGGGATGTGGCCGATCTCATGCGGATATTCAAAGAATACGGGGAAGAGCGCCGGGCGCGCCCCATCGCCAGAGCCATCGTGCGGGCCCGCACCCGGCAGCCGTTGAAAAGCAGCAAGGCGCTGGCGGATCTGATCTATCGCGCCATGCCCCCGACGGCGGCCCGCAGCCAGAGGATCCATCCGGCCACCCGGGTGTTCCAGGCCTTGCGGATCGCCGTAAACCAGGAGTTGGATCGTTTGGAGCAGGCACTGCCCATGGCCGTGGATTGCCTCAACCGGGGCGGCCGACTGTGCGTACTGGCGTTCCATTCGCTGGAAGATCGGATCGTCAAACGGGCCTTTCGGGAAATGGCCCGGACCTGCACCTGCCCGCCGCGTGCACCGGTGTGCACCTGCAAGGGTAAAGCCCGGGTTTCCCTGCTAACCCGCAAAGTGGTCCGCCCGACAGTGGAAGAAATCACCGCCAACCCGATGGCCCGCAGCACACGCCTGCGGGCGGTGGAAAAGCGATAGGCTGGCGCCCATGGCCCCCAAAAAGGCACCCAACCTCAGTCAAGGCATGAAGACCATCTGGTTGGTGATCATGCTGGTCTTCATCATGGAACTGTTTGCCTACACCTGGTGTCGTGTTCAATGCGTGCGTATCGGATATGAAATCGCCACCCAAAGAAGAAATTACGACCAGCAGCGTACGATCCGCAAAAACCTGGCCATTGAACTGGCCCGTTTGAAAGCGCCCAAACGAATCGAAGCCTTGGGGCGGCAGTTGGGGCTGGCCCCTCCAACCACCCGCCAGATCGTTGTGATGGAATGAAGACCCTCTCCAAACAAAAATCACTGCGCACCCGCATGGCCCTGATCGGTGTCGTGTTTTTCCTGGGCTTCGGGACCATCATCGGACGTGCGGTCTATCTGCAGGCCTTCGCCGGGCCTTCCCTGGCCGAAAGGGCCTCCGGCCAGTACGAGCGAACCATCCAGACCAACGGCAAACGCGGCAGTATCTACGATACCCGCATGCGCGAGGTGGCTGTCAGCATCGAATCGCTCTCACTGGCCGCCTACCCCGGCAAAATCCACAATCCCCGCCAAACCGCCCGGGCCATCGCGGGCATCATCAAAACCAAAGCCTCGTCCATCGCCCGCAAGCTGGCCTCCAAGCGGTCCTTCGTCTGGATCAAACGTCCGATCACACCCAAGGAAGCCCGTGCCCTCAAAGCGCTGCAGGTGGAAGGTTTGGAGTTTCTGCCCGAGCACAGCCGATACTATCCCAACCGCACCCTGGCAGCCCAGGTGGTGGGGTTCACGGGCATCGACGGCAACGGTCTGGAAGGTATCGAATATCAGTTCGACGCCGAATTGACCGGAAGAAAACGGATCGCCACCGTCTTGAAAGATGCTTTCGGTCGCGGCTTCGAAGGCCAGGAGGATATGACCGCCAGCACGAGCGGCAACAATGTCGTTCTGGCCATCGACGGCACCATTCAGCACCTGGCGGAAAAAGCGCTCCAGCAGGCGGTCAAGACCCACAAGGCCAAATCCGGCATCGCCGTGGTGATGGCCCCCCGCACGGGCGATGTCCTCGCGCTGGCCCACGTGCCCTTGTTCAACCCCAACGCTTTTGCCGATTTCAGCCGCGCCGTCAGACGCAATCGCGCCGTCACCGATGCTTTCGAGCCGGGCTCGACCATGAAACTATTCAGTGCCGCAGCCGCCCTGGAGTCCGGTTGTTGCACACCCCATACGATTTTCTTCTGTGAAAACGGCAACTATCGCATCGGCCGCAACACCGTGCACGACACGAAAAAACACGGCTGGCTGTCCATCCAGCGCATCGTAAAATATTCCAGCAATATCGGCGCCGTTAAAATCGGGGAAACCATCGGGGGGCCTACCCTGCATGATGCCCTGCAGCAGTTCGGTTTCGGGCGCCCCACCGGTATCGAATGTCCCGGTGAATCCAAGGGCAGTCTGGGCGCCAATAAGAAATGGACCGCCTTCGACGTGGCCGCCATCTCATTCGGTCATGGGGTTTCGGTATCGGCCATCCAGTTGACCACCGCCGTGTCGGCCCTTGCCAACCAGGGTGTCCTGATGAAACCCCGGGTGGTTTTGAAGGTGACCGATGCCCGGGGAAGAACCATCCGCCAATTCGACCCCCAGACCGTGGGCCGAGCGGTTTCGCCCCCAACCGCCGCCGCGGTGACCCGCATGATGGAAATGGTCCTGACCGAAGGCGGCACGGGCGTCAAGGCCGCCTTGAACGGATATTCGGCCTGCGGCAAGACAGGCACGGCACAGAAGATCGGCGCGGACGGCAAGTACGCGAAAGATCGTTATGTGGCCTCCTTCGCCGGTTTTGCCCCTGTGGAGGACCCCCGCCTGGCGATCCTGGTCCTGATAGACGAGCCCCGGGGCGACTATTACGGCGGCACCGTAGCCGCCCCCGTGTTCCGCGAGATCGCCCAGTCGGCCCTGGGTTATCTCAACGTGCGGCCCAGTGAACGAGCGCCCAAAATGACCGTTTCGGAAAAAACAAAGGAAACCGGATGAATTTTGCCCGCCTCATAGAGAGCGTCCATCCGGCCGCCATTCTTGGATCGGTAAACCCGGAGACGGTCGTTGCATCCCTCCACTACCAGTCGCGTGACGTTGGCCCGGGCGGCGTGTTCTTTGCCATTCCGGGATTTGCCGTGGACGGGCATGACTTCATCCAGGATGCCTGTCAGCGGGGGGCGGCCGCCGTAGTGGCCCAGAAACCCGTTACCCCGGGCGTTCCGGTCTTGCAGGTGGCCGATTCACGGACCGCCCTGGCCCAGGCCGCCGCTGCATACTACGATTATCCCTCGCGCGAACTCACCCTTATCGGTCTGACGGGCACCAACGGGAAAACCACCGTATCCTATCTGATTGAAAACATGCTGACCCAGGCGGGGTTGTCCACCGGCGTCATCGGCAGCGTGAATTATCGTTTCGGCCATCGCGAGGTCCCCGCCTTGCGAACGACACCGGAATCGCTGGATCTCCAGCGCATTCTGGCCGACATGCGCGGACATGGCGTAACCCACGTGGTGATGGAGGTGGCCTCCCACGGACTCGATCTGCACCGGGTGGACGCTTGCTGGTTCGACGTGGCGGCATTCACCAATCTGTCCCAGGATCATCTCGACTTTCACGGCGATATGGAACGCTACTGGGCCAGCAAAAAAGCCCTCTTTACACGCCTGCTGCCCCTGGGCCCCAAAGGCGACCGTGCCCTGGCGGTCATCAATCGGGATGATGAGCGGGGGCAGGGCCTGAGTGAGGCGATGACCGGCGAGCGCCCGACGATTACCTTTGGCCGGTCACCCGAAAACACGATCTGGCCCGAGGTCCAACGCAACGATCTGACCGGTATTGAGGCTCTTTTGCACTCACCGCGGGGAACGCTGAAGGTACGCTCGGCCATGGTCGGAGAGCACAATCTCGAAAATATTCTGACCGCCGTGGGCTGCGCCATCGCCATCGATCTACCCATAGCGGCCATCGAAGCCGGCGTCGCCGCCACCACGGCCGTACCCGGGCGTTTGGAGCCCGTGGCCGATCCCGGGGGGCGTTTTATCTACGTGGACTATGCCCACACCCCCGATGCGCTCGAAAATGTCCTGCGGGCCCTGGATGCCATTTGTCAGCGCCGCCTGATCTGTGTTTTCGGCTGCGGCGGCGATCGCGATCGCAGCAAACGGCCACTGATGGGCGAAATCGCCGGTCGCATGAGCGATCTGGCAGTGGTGACTTCGGACAATCCCCGCACCGAAGACCCCCTGGCCATTATCGAAGATGCCCTGGAAGGCGTGCGCCGCACCGCACCGCTGGCCTACACCGTGGAAGGTTTGCACCACGGGCTCGATCGGCCGGGACACATCGTGATGCCGGACCGCCAGGGCGCCATCGATCTGGCCATCCGCGTGGCACAACCCGGTGACACGGTCCTGATCGCCGGCAAAGGCCACGAAACATATCAAATCATCGGCCGCACCACGATTCCCTTTGACGACCGGGAAGCCGCCCGAAAAGCCCTGGCATCCGGTCGTGAGCGGCCCACCAAGGAGACGGCATGATGGATTGGACCACCAGGGATATGCTCACGGCCACCGGCGGCCGCCTGCTTTGCGGCGCCCTGGAAACCACCTTTTCCGGTATCGGCATCGACTCCCGCCAACTGGACCTTGATGCGTTCTTCATCGCCATCGAAGGGGACATTCACGACGGCCACAAATTTGCCCCCGATGTCGTGGCCCGGGGTGGGCGCGGTGTTCTGGTGCGTGAGGGGCGGGTGGCCAAAACCGCCTTGGCGACCTGGAAAAAAGGTGGGGTTGTCTGCATCGCCGTGCCGGACACCACCCGGGCTCTGGGGGATCTTGCGGCCTATCACCGACGCCGTATGCCGGCGCGTATCGCGGCCCTTACCGGCTCCAACGGCAAGACCACGACGCGCGCCATGACAGCAGCCATTTTTAACCGCAAGGCCGCCACCTTGGCCACCCGCGGCAACCTCAACAACGAAATCGGTCTGCCCTTGACGCTGCTCCAACTCAAGGCGGAACACGCGCTGGCCGTGGTGGAAATGGGCATGAATCACCCCGGTGAAATCGATCGCATGGGCCGCATGGCCGTTCCCGACATCGGCATGATCATCAATGTGGCCCCGGCCCACCTGGAAGGATTGCAGACCATCGAAGGCGTCCGTCGCGCCAAGGGAGAGCTGCTCAATCACATCCAGCCGGATGGGCGGGCCATCATCAACGCCGACGATGAACAATGCCGGCAACTGATCGCCACCTGTCCGGTGGAGACCGTGCTTTTCGGGTTCGGCCCGGAGGCCCGGGTCAGGGGGCGTGAACTGGTTTCGGGTCGGCGCGGCTGGACATTCGTTCTTCAGCTCCCCTCCGGCGATATCCCGGTCAAACTGCAGGTGCCGGGTAAATTTATGGTGGCCAATGCCCTGGCCGCGGCCGCCGCCGCCGACTGCTGCGAAATTGCCCTGGAAGACATCAAGGCCGGGCTGGAATCGGTGGAAGCCGTGGACGGACGTATGCAGGTGGTTTCCCTGCCGTGGGGGATTACCCTGATCAACGACTGTTATAACGCAAACCCCGCCTCCACCGCCGCAGCGATCGAAACCATGACCCGCATGAAAGGTGCTTCGCGCGGGGCGCTGGTTTTGGGCGACATGCTCGAGCTGGGGCCCGATGCCGAAGCGTGGCACCGTGAAACCGGGCGCAAGGCCGGCCAGGCCGGCTTGGATCGGCTGTTCATCCACGGCACCTTCGCACAGGCCGTTGAAGAAGGCGCCGCGGAAGTCGGTATGGATGCGGATCGCATCCTGGTTGGCGATATTGGCGAAATCAGTATCGCCCTGACACAATGGCTGGCCCCGGGTGACTGGGTGCTCGTCAAGGGCTCCCGGGGCATGCGTATGGAACGCGTGATCACAGCCCTGCAGGAGTGGGCGGGCGGATCGAAAGCAAGCGCCTAAGGATGATAATCGACCCATGATCTATCATTTTCTCTATCCACTGCATACCAGCATCTCGGCTTTCAATGTTTTCCGTTACATTACGTTCCGGACCATTTACGCCAGCCTGACGGCCTTTTTCATCTGCTTCCTGCTGGGCCCCTGGGTCATCAAGCGACTGCACCAGATGCAGGTCGGACAGTTTATCCGCGACGACGGCCCTGAGACCCACTACAAGAAATCCGGCACCCCGACCATGGGAGGTGTTCTGATCATTGGTGCGGTCGTGTTGGCGACCCTTCTGTGGGCCAACCTGGCCAATTTCTACACCTGGATCAGCCTGCTGGTGATTGTGGGGTTCGGGGCCATCGGGTTTGCGGACGATTACCTGATGCAGGTGAAAAAACGCAGCAAGGGGCTCGGCGCCAAAGAGAAGCTGCTCCTGCAGACGCTGCTGGCGGCCATCTGCGGTGTGCTCTTCTTCACCCACGCGGAGTTTTCCACCAAGGTGACCGTGCCGTTTCTGAAGAATATTCAGCCCGATTTAGGCTGGGGTTACATCGTGTTTACGATTCTGGTGATCGTGGGCGCCTCCAATGCGGTCAATCTCACCGACGGTCTGGACGGTCTGGCCATTGGTCCGCTGATTATTGTGGCCGCCACCTACATGGTATTTGCCTACGTCACCGGCCATGTCGAATTTGCCGAATACTTGCAGATCAACTATGTGAGCGGGGTTGGCGAGATTGCGGTTTTCTGTGGAGCCCTGGTGGGCGCCGGCTTGGGATTTCTGTGGTTCAATGCCTATCCGGCCCAGGTGTTCATGGGCGATGTGGGCTCCCTGGCGCTGGGCAGTTCCATGGGTGCCGTTGCCATCATTACCAAGCAGGAAATTCTGCTGGTGCTGGTGGGGGGACTTTTTGTCATTGAAACGCTTTCGGTCATCTTTCAAGTGGGCTACTTCAAGCTGACCCACGGCCGCCGGATTTTCCGCATGGCCCCCCTGCACCATCATTTCGAACTCAAGGGGTGGCCGGAGCCCAAGGTCATTGTCCGTTTCTGGATCATCGCCATCGCTTTGGCGCTGGTGGCGTTGAGCACCTTGAAGCTGCGTTAAGCGAGGCGGTGTATCCACTCGCCGCCGCGACCCAGAGGATACCCAGAGCAGGGGCGAGTTCTTGGGGATCCAGATCGTCTTCTAAAAAGAAAGCTGCCCCAGGCATCCGAACAAATGTTGTTGAAGCGTAAAACCGTGCCCTGTCCTCCACCCGAGGGGAGGGTTTGGGACCCAAGCCGAGAATGTGGGCATGATAGATCGTTGGACATCCGATCAGTTGCGCAATAAAGCCGTCACCGTCGTGGGGCTGGGCCGCAGCGGTCTGGCCGCCGCCCGCTTCTGCCATGCCGCGGGAGCACGGGTGACGGCATCCGAAGCCGGCCCGGCGGAAATGTTTTCCGAGGCCATCCACGCGCTGGAACCGGGCGGTGTGGCGCTGGAATTCGGTGGTCATCGACCGCAAACGTTCGCCGCGGCCGACCTGATCGTTCTAAGCCCGGGTGTCCCGCACACCATTGTCCCCCTCGAGGCCGCGCGGCAGCAGGGCGTCCCGGTGATGGGCGAGATGGAACTGGCCGCCCGCTTCATCGCCGAGCCCATCGCGGCGGTGACCGGGACCAATGGCAAAACCACGACCACCGAACTTTTGGGCGCCATGCTGAAGGCTTCGGGCATGACGGTCTTCGTGGGCGGCAACATCGGCAACCCGCTGATTGAATACGTCGAGGGTGGACCGACAGCGGACTGGCTGGTGGTCGAGGTCAGCAGTTTTCAGTTGGACACGATGGTCCATTTCCGACCCCGCATCGGCTGTCTGCTGAATATCAGCGAAGATCACCTGGACCGCTATCCGGATTTTGAGGCCTATGCCGCCGCCAAATGGCGCCTGTTTCAAAATCAGGCCACCGGCGACACAGCGATCATCAACGCCGCCCTGGCGACAGGGGGTGCGCCCACGCGGCGGCTGCCCGGACGGATCTTGTATTTCAATGGCGCCCCGAACGGCCGACAGGCCGCCGCCCGTATGGGCAAGGGCCGCCTGGAACTGGATCTCGGAGACCAGCAATGTCGGGCGAGCGTGGACTTATCCGCGATGCAACTGGTCGGCCGTCACAACGAAGAAAACGCCGCCGCGGCCGGCCTGGCGGCCCTGGCGGCCGGTGCTTCGCCCTCGGGTATCCAGACCGGCTTGAACACCTTTCGCGGATTGCCCCACCGGGTGACCTTTGTGCGCGAGCGGCAAGGCGTCCGGTACTACGATGACTCCAAAGCCACCAACGTGGATGCGGTGGCACGCGCCCTGGACAGCTTCCAGGCACCGGTGATTCTGATCATGGGCGGGCGCGCGAAGGGCGGTCGCTACGATATTTTGAAATCGCGCCTGCTGGCGAAGGTGCGTCAACTGATTGTTCTGGGCGAGGCGGCCCCCGCCATTGCCGAGGTCTTTCGCCCCCTGGTGCCGGTTGATCGGGCGGCCGATATGGCCTCGGCGGTGCGCCTGGCGGCCGATGTGGCCCGGGAGGGGCAGGTGGTGCTGCTGTCGCCGGCCTGCGCCAGTTTTGACATGTACGAGAGCTACCACCAACGCGGAGAAGACTTTTGCCATCACGTGCAACAGCTGGCCTGAGAAAACGCCCATCACAGCGTGCGGCCGCCGGGACAAGACCGTCGGGCTACGATACCCGTCTGCTGTTTCCGGTGCTGTTTCTGGTCGGCATCGGCATCGTGATGGTTTACTCCGCCAGCTCGGCGCTGGCCTTAAAAAAATTCGGCAGCAGCTATTTTTTCATCAAGAAACAAGCCCTTTTCGCACTGCTGGGTCTGATGGCCCTGGTGGCAGGCCGCCATTTTCCTTATCGTGGCCTGCGTCTCATGGCCTACCCGGCCATTGCCCTAGCCCTGGGACTGCTGCTGGCGGTTCATCTCACCGGCTTCGGTCACACCGCCGGCGGGGCAACACGCTGGCTCAAGGTGGGCGGGTTTACCCTGCAGCCCTCGGAGCTGGCCCGTATGGCCCTGATTCTTTACCTGGCATACTCGATGAGCAAAAAACAAGACCGCATCCGGGAATTTTCGATTGGTTTTGTACCCCACGTCATGGTGCTGATCGTGCTGATCGTACCGATTCTCCTGCAGCCCGATTTCGGCACGGTGATCATCCTGACGCTCATCACCGGTATCATGCTCTTTGTGGGTGGTGTTCCCCTGCGCTTTCTGGCCCTCGCCGGTCTGGCCGTAGCACCGCTGGGATGCTACCTGCTGGTTTCGGCCGATTACCGGGTCAAGCGCCTGATGAGTTTTCTCAATCCCTGGGAATCCCCCACATCGGACGGCTATCAGACCATTCATTCGCTGATGGCCTTCGGGTCGGGCGGCTTGTGGGGGACCGGTATCGGCAAAAGCCTGCAGAAACTGTTTTATCTGCCCGAACCCCATACCGATTTTATTTTTTCGGTCATCGGCGAGGAGTTCGGGCTGGTGGGCGTCACCACTATCGTCATGCTTTACGGCCTTATCGTCTGGCGGGGCATCGCCATCGCCCGCCGCACAGCGGACCCCTTCGGCGCCCTGCTGTCCTTCGGTCTGACAACGGCCATTGCCCTGCAGGTGGGCATCAATATGGGGGTTACCCTGGGACTGCTGCCCACCAAGGGACTCACCCTGCCCTTTTTGAGTTACGGCGGCACCTCCCTCGTTTTGAACATGGCCGCGGTGGGAATTTTGATGAATATCGGCATATCGCCATGGATCAAAAGGACGTCCCGATGACGGCAGCGGCGCATATCGTGATCACCGGCGGCGGTACCGGCGGTCACCTGTTTCCGGGCATCGCCATCGCGCGGGCCTTTCAACGGCATCGGGCCGATACCGCGATCTTGTTTGTGGGCACCGGCCGCGATCTGGAGCGCCGTGTGGTCGGCCAGGCCGGCTACCGGCACGCCGTCATCCGGGTGCGCGGTCTCAAGGGAATGGGGGTTTGGCGGCAGTTGCGCGCCCTGGCATCGCTGCCCGGTGCCCTGCTGCGGGCGGCGACCATCCTGTGGGGCTTCCGACCTGCCGTGGTGGTCGGCGTGGGCGGTTACGCCGCCGGCCCGGTCTGCTTGGCCGCGCGACTCCTGGGCATCCCGGTTTGCCTGCAGGAGCAGAATTCATTGCCCGGCATCACCAATCGCTGGCTGGGCCGCGTGGCCCGTCGCATTTACACCTCTTTCAAGGAGAGTCATGCGCACTTTCCGGCCGACAAAGTGATCCTTGTGGGCAATCCGGTACGGGAGGAAATCATTGCCCTGGGCCATGGCGGCGCGCCCCGCGAGTCCCATCGGCCGTTTACCGTCCTGGTGGCGGGCGGCAGCCAGGGCGCCCGCAGCATCAATACGGCCCTCATCGATATGCTCGCACATGTTGACGATCCCGGATCACTCCATTTGATCCATCAATGCGGCCCGGACGATCTCGATCGTGTCCGCGAGGCTTATCGAACCGCGGGTGTGGCCGCCCGGGCGGCCGCCTTTTTCAATGACATGGACCGCCAGTATGCCCAGGCGGACCTGGCGGTATGCCGGGCGGGAGCGACCACCGTGGCCGAGCTGACCTGTATCGGGATCCCGGCCATATTCATCCCCTTTCCCCATGCCGCGGACAACCATCAGGAGATCAACGCCCGTGCGCTGGTGTCCGCGCACGCTGCCGAGATGATCCTTGAAGCGGCGCTCAGCGGCCGAGCGCTGTGGCAGCATATCCGCCAGCTGCGCGATGATCCCGGACGCCGGGCGGCGATGGCGCAAAATGCCCGTGCCCTGGGTCACCCCGAGGCAGCGGCCACGATAGTGGCCGACATTTGGGCCCATGTCCTGCAACCAACGCCCGCGCTCGGGCGCCCAGAAAACGAAAGCTGAGCATGTATCAGAAAACCTATCATATCCATTTCGTGGGCATCGGTGGCATCGGCATGAGCGGCATTGCCGAACTGCTGATCAACTTGGGGTATCAGGTTTCCGGATCGGATTTGAAATCCACCGACCTTACCCGGCGTCTGGCCGCCCTGGGCGGCACCATTTTCGAGGGCCATGCCGCCGAAAATGTCCGCGGTGCCGATGTGGTCGTTATTTCTTCCGCCGTCAGTCAAACCAACGACGAGGTCGTCGCGGCCCGCAGCCTGTCCATTCCCGTGATCCCCCGGGCAGAGATGCTGGCGGAACTCATGCGCCTCAAATACAGCGTGGCCGTGGCGGGCGCCCACGGCAAAACCACGACGACCTCCATAGTGGGCTCCGTGCTGGCGGCCGGCGATCTGGACCCTACCATCGTGATCGGCGGCAAGCTGCGCAGCGTCGACACCAACGCCGTGCTGGGCCAGGGCAACTTCATCGTCGCCGAGGCCGATGAAAGCGATGGATCGTTTCTGAAAATGTCCCCCTCGATCGCGGTGGTCACCAACATCGACCGGGAACACCTGGATTTTTATGATGACCTGGCAACGATTGTCGAAACCTTTGCGCGCTTTATCGACCGCATCCCATTTTATGGGCTGGCAGTCCTGTGCCTGGACAACGAACACGTCCAGAATCTGATTCCCCACATCGGCAAACGCTATACCACCTACGGGGTCAGCAGCCAGGCCGACTACCAGGCCCGTGAGATTAAGTGCGAAGGCCTCACCAGCCGTTATCAAGTCTACCACCGGGGCGAGCGCTTGGGCGCCATCCGACTCAGTCTGCCCGGTATGCACAATGTTTACAACTCGCTGGCCAGTGTTGCCGTCGGTATCGAACTGGACATCCCCTTCGACACCATCAAGACCGCCCTGGAGAATCTGCATGGGGTCCGTCGACGACTGGAAATCAAGGGCTCGGCCAAAGGTATCACCGTCATCGATGACTACGCCCACCACCCCACCGAGATCAAAACCACCCTGCAGTCGGTTCGCTGCAGTTGGCCCGACCAGAGAATCGTGGGCGTTTTCCAGCCCCATCGCTATACGCGAACCCGGGCCCTATTCGACGAATTCACACGGGCGTTCTACGAGACCGACCAGCTCGTTCTGGTGCCGATTTACAGCGCCGGCGAAACCCTCATCGAGGGGGTCAGTCATACCCTGCTCGGCGATGGGATCCAGGCCCACGGCCACAAGAACGTCTTCTGTACGAACAGCTTCGAGGAGGCCCTGACAGGACTCCGGGAAAAACTCCGCGAGGGGGATATTGTCATGACAATGGGGGCCGGCGATATCTGGAAACTTGGGGAAACGCTGCTGCAGCAGCTTAGCTGACCCTCTGAAGGGCAACGCCAAAGCAGGTAGCATTATGTTTGGACGCCAAAAACGCATCCGCCGGAACACCTATAAAGGTCGGCGCCGCAACCGCCGCCGCGCCATCTGGACCCGCACCCTGGCAACGGTCAAGATGGTGCTGGCCGCGACGGTTTTTGCGCTGTTCAACCTGATGCTGATTTTCGGCCACGACTGGATTACCCAGACGGAGCGCCTGCGGATTCGCTCGGTCACGGTCGAGGGATGTGCCCGCCTGACCCCGGCGATGGTCAAAGCCCAGGCCGGGCTGACGGAAGAGGGCAACATTCTGGGGGTCAACCTGGCGACCACCCGCAAACGCCTTCTGGCGCATCCCTGGATCGCCCAGGCACGCGTCACCCGGGATATTCCCGATCGGCTGCAAATTCATATCCAGGAACATAGCTGCCTGGCCGTGCTGGATCTCGGCCGCCGGTTCCTGATGAATGCGGAGGGCCAGGTCTTCAAAGAACTCAAACCTGGTGAAACCCAGGACGTACCGCTGGTCAGCGGGTTGACCTACGTCGATCTCGGGCTTCATGCGGACGCACCAACGGCGGTCATGCGCGCGGTCATGGACATTCTCCAGCCCCGGCGGCGCTCCAGGCGACACGAACTCGCGGGCCGGATTCGCGAGATCCACGCCGACCCGGTCCTGGGTCTGACCCTCTTTCAGGCGGACAGCAATCAACCGCTTGGCTACCGCACCGTCATGCTCGGGTTCGACGATTTTGATGAAAAATTTGCCCGGTTGCAAAAAATCGACGCCTATCTGCAGAACCATCGCCGCTATGCTGGATTCAGGTCCATCGATTTAAACAACCCCCACCGAATTATTGTCAATCCGGTGGAGACGCGCGCCGCGCAGGACCCTCGGAAGGAGGTTTAGGATGCAGGGACGAGACAATCTGATTGTGGGCCTTGATATCGGAACGACGAAGATCTGCTGTGTGGTCGGAGAAGTCTCCCAGGGCGAGGTCAATATTATCGGTATCGGTACCCATCCCTCGATCGGGCTGCGCAAGGGGGTTGTCGTCAATATCGAATCCACGGTGGATTCCATCAAAAAGGCCGTGGAGGAAGCCGAACTGATGGCCGGCTGCGAGATTTCCTCGGTCTACACGGGCATTGCCGGGGGACATATCACCGGTTTCAACAGCCGCGGCATCGTTGCCATCAAAGGGCCTGAGATTACCGAAAATGATGTGGAGCGCGTCATCGATGCCGCCCGCGCAGTGGCTATTCCCATGGACCGGGAGGTCATCCACGTCCTTCCCCAAGAGTATATCGTCGACGAGCAAGCCGGCATTCAGAACCCGGTGAGTATGGCCGGTGTGCGGCTGGAGGCCAAGATTCATATCGTCACCGGGGCGGTGACGTCGGCCCACAACATCGTCAAGTGCTGCAACCGTTCGGGGCTCGACGTGTGCGACATCGTCCTCGAGTCCCTGGCTTCAGGCGAGGCCGTGCTCACTGGAGAAGAAAAAGAACTGGGAACCGCCCTGCTGGATTTAGGGGGCGGAACCACCGACCTGGCCATTTTTTCGGACAAAAACATCCGCCACACCTTCGTGCTGGCCTTGGGGGGCAACAACTTGACCAACGACATTGCCATCGGTCTGCGCTCACCCCATATGGATGCCGAAAAGATCAAAACCCGATACGGCACCTGCCTTTCCAAAAGCGTCAGCGCCGACGACATGATCGAAGTCCCCGGCATGGGAGGACGCGAGGCCCGCAAACTGCCGCGCCAGATCCTGGGCGAGATTCTGGAGCCCCGCATGGAGGAAATCTTCACCTTGGCCAAACGGGAAGTCTTCCGGGCCGGCCTGGAAAACCACATTCCCTCCGGTCTGGTCCTCACGGGGGGCACGTCGTTGTTGGAAGGTGCCACGGAAATCGCCGAATCCGTCTTTAACCTGCAGACCCGGCTCGGCAAACCCCAGGGCATCACCGGTCTGGTGGATGTGGTCAACAACCCCATGTATGCCACCGGCGTAGGCCTGGTGCTTTATGGCGCCAAGAATCAAACCGCCAAAAAATTCCGGATTCGCGACGCCCATATTTTTAACCGCATCGTGACCCAGATGAAACGCTGGTTCAAGGATGTCGTCTAACCGGCATGACAAATTAGCCGACGGTCATCGATGGCATCGTGCCGACCGCCGGTTCAAACCATCCAATCGGATAGAGGGGGGAACTATGTTTACTTATGTCGACAATGAAAATTCCGCCAAGATCAAAGTTATCGGCGTTGGCGGCGCCGGCGGAAACGCCATCAACAACATGATTTCATCCAATCTCCAGGGGGTGAAATTTATCGCCGCCAACACCGACGCCCAGGCCCTGGAAGTATCCAAAGCACCGATTAAAATTCAATTGGGTGAGCGACTGACAGAGGGTCTGGGCGCCGGCGCCAATCCGGATGTCGGCCGGGAGGCGGCCATCGAAACCACCGATGCGATCCGCAGTGCCCTGGAAGGCAGCCACATGGTGTTCATCACGGCCGGCCTGGGCGGCGGGACCGGTACAGGCGCAGCCCCGGTGATTGGTGAAATCTGTAAGGAGTTGGGCATCCTGACCGTGGCAGTGGTTTCCAAACCGTTTTCGTTCGAGGGCAAGAAACGCTCCCTCCAGGCCGATATGGGCCTGGAGAGCCTCAAACAAACGGCCGATACGGCCATAACCATCAACAACGACCGCCTGCGCGGCCTGGCCTCCAAAAAAGCCACCATGCTGGAGATGTTCCGGCGGGCCGACGAGGTGCTGCTGCATTCCGTCAAAGGCATCACGGATTTGATCATGATGCCGGGTCTGGTGAACCTCGATTTTGCCGATGTCAAGGCCACCATGTCCAAAGCCGGCATGGCCATCATGGGCATCGGAACGGCCAGCGGCGAAAACCGGGCCGTGGAAGCCGCCGAACGGGCCATCTCCCATCCGCTGCTGGAAGACGTTTCCATCACCGGCGCCACCGGGGTTCTGATGAACATCACGAGCACCAGCGAGCTGACCATGGAAGAAATGACCGAAGCCTCGGACCGCATCTACAATGAAGTCGGCGAAGATGCCGATATCATCTGGGGTACGGTGGTGGACGACAGCCTGGGGGATGAGATGCGCGTGACGGTCATCGCCACCGGCATCGGGGGCAGCGCTCCCCAGGAAACCCCCGTCAAGATCGTCGATGAAACCTACGGCGGTAAGCTGCGCCCGGTTACGGTGAACGACCTCGGCCATGTCGAGGACTACGAAGAGCCGGCTTTCATGCGGCGGCGCAAGGTGGCCGGTGGATCCATGGGATCGCACCTGGGCGGTTTCGAGAGCGACGCCGTTGATGAGAGCGATCTGGATGTACCGACCTTTCTGCGGCGCAAGGCCGATTAGCAGACGCATTGACTCCCCGGGACGTCGTGCCGGGCAACCCCGGTGCTACGCTGGCTGTCGACCTCGGACAGCATTGACTTTCGACCGGCAGCCGTTATCCTGAACCATTGGTATTGCCACCTCCGGTGCCAGGCGGTCCCCCCCCGCACAGGCACCGGACCCGCCGCGAAAGACCGGCCGCGGCGTTCCGGGAAGTCAGGCCCTATGAAGAAGCACCCCTCATCGCCATCGCCTCATGGCGCCGCGGAAACCGGTGTCATCCGCAAATCATGGTCGGACCGCATCCATGTCGGCCTGGCCTTTCCCCAGCACTACCGCCTGGCCATGTCCAATCTCGGCTATCAGACGGTTTATCGCCAATTCAACGCCATCGAAGACATTGTCTGCGAGCGGTTTTGTCTGCCCGATCAACCCGACACACCCCTGCGCGCCATCGAAAGCGGCCGACCGCTGGCGGCCTTCGATATCCTGGCTTTCTCCGTAGCTTTTGAAAACGACTACCCCAACCTGATTGCCATGCTGGCCCAGGGCCGCCTGCCGCTTTTGGCCCGCGACCGCGACACCACCCACCCCCTGGTTATCATCGGCGGCATTGCGGCCATGCTCAATCCCGAGCCTCTGGCGCCCTTTGCCGATGTTATCCTGATTGGTGAAGCCGAAGCCCTGTTGCCCGGTTTCACAGCCATTTACCGGCAGACATCCAGCCGCGCGCAGTTTTTGCGGCAAGCCGCCACGGCCGTCCCTGGCGCCTATATCCCGGCGTTCTATACCCTCGCCTATGACCGTCATGGCGACATCGCCTCCCGCCAGCCCGCCGCCGGCATCCCGGCAACCGTAAACCGGGCCTACCTGCCGGACGTTGAAACGATGGACACCGCTTCGACCATTCTGACCGCGGACACCACCTTTGCTGACACCTGCCTGATCGAAGTCAGTCGCGGATGCCCGCATGGCTGCCGCTTTTGCAGTGCCGGGTTTATCTATCGCCCGCCCCGCTTTCGTAGCGCCGATTTCCTGGAAGAGAGCATTCGCCGCGCCATGCGGCGAACCTCCCGTGTGGGTCTGGTGGGGGCCGCCGTGTCCGACTTTCCCGAACTAAGCGCCATCTGCCGCCGCTTTGAAAATACCGCTTTGCGGTTGTCGTTCAGTTCCCTGCGGGCCGACGCCCTCACCGACGAACTGCTGGCAGTGCTGAGGGCCAACCGGACCAAGACGGCCACCATCGCACCGGAAGCCGGCTCCCAGCGTTTGCGCAACGTCATCAACAAAGGGTTGTCCGAAGCAGATATCCTGTGGGGCGTGGAAAAAATCGTCCAGACCGGCATCCTCAATATTAAGCTTTACTTCCTTATCGGCCTGCCCACGGAGACCATGGAAGACATCGAGGCCATCCTAGCGCTCTGCCGCCAGATCAAGGCGGTCTTCCTGAATGCCAGCCGGAAGCGGAAACGCATGGGCACGATCACCGTCAACACCAACGCGTTTATTCCCAAACCGGCGACCCCCTTTCAGTGGGCGGCCATGGATACGATCGCCTCCCTGCAGACCAAAGCCCGCCTTTTGCGCACGGGTCTCAAAGCGATCGCCAACGTGCGCTTCCAGATGGACAACCTGCGCGACGGTTACGTCCAGGCCCTTTTCTCCCGGGGGGACCGCCGCCTGGCCGATCTTCTCTTGCAACACCATCATATCGGCGGCAACTGGGGTCAGACTTTCCGAAGCAGCGCCATCGATACCGCCCGCTATGTGAACCGCGAACGTGACCGTGATGAAATGCTCCCCTGGGATTTCATTGACACCGGGGTGACCAAATCCTTTCTCTGGGACGACTACCAGAAGGCCCTCAGCGGTAGGTTGACCCCGCCATGTCCCTTGCATGGTTGCACCCGCTGCGGTGCCTGTCCGGCGTGATGGCGCCCCTTTGACATGCGGCTTGCAACCCAGCCTTAATCAGGGCACACCCATCAAAAAAGGTCCCTCGCTGACCCGCGTTTTTTTATAACCCGTTGTTATCGTCCAGATTTCCGATTGACCGATTTTTTAGCTCACGAATATTTTTTGGAATGGCGTAATTTTTCGAGTTAAAAAAAGCACTTGCCTCAAAGCGACCCCTTGTGGTAGTTGAATTATTCCAGTTTGCCGCGCCAGTGCACCTCTTAACCCACAATTTAAGGAACGGATTGCCGATGACTTCTAAGAGAGAGTTGAAGCTGATCTACAGCGTGGCTGTCATTCTCTTTGTGGTTGGTCTTTTCTGTTACGCCGCTTTCCCCTCCAAACCTCCGGACGAGCCCGTCCGAATCCAGTATCGCAGTGCTACCGGCAACGTCCTCTTCGAACATAGTAAACATGCCGCCGACTACGGCGTCGACTGCTATGATTGCCATCATCATCCCGGCGATGATGAGGCGGGGCTGGTGGCCTGCAGTGAATGTCACCTTAAGAACCCGGAAGAAAACGCCCCACCACCCGAAATCTGCCTGGACTGCCATGGGGAAGATGAAATTGAAGATACCGAAATGCTGTCCCAACCCGATGCATCCCACAATCAGTGCGCGGAGTGCCACGACGGAATTGGGGCCGGCCCGCTAAAACAAGCCTGTTCGGAATGCCAT
Organism: Desulfobacterales bacterium; assembly: GCA_050124295.1. Lineage (GTDB taxonomy): Bacteria > Desulfobacterota > Desulfobacteria > Desulfobacterales > UBA5852 > JABZFP01. Next base: position 21,380 of record JASFFM010000001.1, read on the forward strand.
CTCCAATAGTTTGGGAACAGATCTGGCAATTACCCCGGTGTTTCGCCGTCTTGCGTTCAGAAGGGTCAGATTATGATCAACAATGTATTCAGCCGTTCAGCCAGTGAAACCATCCACTACGAGCTGCTTCATCAAACCCCGCAGGGCCTGCAGCACATCACCAGTGCCGAGACCGCCGTTCTTCTCATTGAAGAAAAACTCGAACGCCAGTCCCAGCTGGCCTTGAAAGTCGGTGATAGCGTGCAAACGGGTCAAAAGATAGTACCCTTTAGCGACCGCCCGGCCTATGCGATTTCGAGCGTAACCGGCACCGTGGCGGCCATCCGGCCCATGAACGGTGATTTCGGCAAGCATTTCACGGCCATCGATATTTCCCTGGCGGAGGCCGAAATTGTGGCGGAAGGCCCGGGCGAGATGGAACCGACCCTGGCCAATCTCACCGGATGGCTGGCCGGCGCCCCCGGAAATCCGCCCCTGCATCTTTTCGCTGCCGTTGATCACGGCATCCACACCCTGGTCGTGGCCGGTGTCGATGCCGACCTTCTGGTGGCCACCAACCAGTTTGTCATCAAATCGGAACTAGAGGCCGTCAACCGGGGCATTGATGTTTTAAAAAGCGCCACCGGCGTCGACCAGGTGGCCATCGCCGTGCCCCGTGATCTGGTGCAGGGGTTCGGCCATACCGGCGCCAGCGAACTCAAGGCGGTAGCGCCCGATTATCCGGCCGCCAATCCCAAATTGATCATCTACGAGGCCTTCGGCCGGGAAATCCCGGCCGGGAAATCATGTGAAGACATGGGCTTTGCCTTTTTCAGCGCCGAAGCGGTGGCTTCCATCGGCAAGGCTTTTGCCACCGGCCGGGTTCCCCATGAAAAAACCATTACCCTGGTGGACAAAAACGGCCGCAAAACCATCCTCTCGGCCCGTATCGGCACACCCATCGCGGATGTTCTGGCCGCCCACGGGATCGAAACGGGCAGCATGGACCGCCTGGTCACGGGCGGCCCCATGACCGGCATGGCCATCTTCGACGAGCAGATGCCGATCAAGGCCGACACCGACGCTATCCTGGTGCAGGACGCCAGCGACGTATCCCTGGTCTCCGATTATCCCTGTATCAATTGCGGGGAATGTGTTCGGGCCTGTCCCACCCGGGTGCCGGTCAACATGCTGGTGCGCTTTCTGGAAGCCGGCCAATACGAGGAAGGTGCCGACCTTTACGACCTTTATTCCTGCGTTGATTGCGGCTTATGCAGTTTCGTATGCGTGGCCCGCATTCCCATCTTTCAATATATCAAACTGGCCAAATACGAACTTTCCCGACTGACGGCAGCGGAGGCCTCGAATGAGCAGTAAAAAAAAGTTCATCGTCTCGCATGCGCCCTTCTGGCATAACGGCAGCAATGTTGCCGAAAGGCACTACGGCATGCTGCTGGCCGCCATGCCGGCCGTGGCATTGGGCATCGTGTACTATGGTTTTCCCGCCGTGGCGGTCATCGCCCTATCGATCTCCAGCGCTATTTTCTGGGAATGGCTGATGTGCCGGTTCACCAAACGTACCATGACCGTCGGCGATGGCAACGCCGCCCTGCTGGGTCTGCTGTTTGCCATGCTGATCCCGGCCACCACGCCCTGGTGGGTGGTGCTCACGGGGACCCTCCTGACGATGGTTATCGGCCTGCACATTTTCGGCGGTATTGGCAGCAACCCCTTTCATCCGGTGGCCGTGGCCATGATGATGCTGACCGTCTCCTGGGCCGAATTTATGGATTTCAACGCCGCCCTGGTCAACTATGATTTCGCGTTCAATGCTGTGTATCCGCTGAGCCTCTCCAAAAACCTCGGCACGGCTGCCGTCGCTGATTTTACAACGCTCAACCTTCTGCTGGGCAGGCAAGTGGGCGGCATCGGCAGTACTTTCGGACTCGGTCTTATCGGGGGCGGGCTCTATTTGATGGCCAAAGGCTATATCCGCTGGGAAATCAGCCTGTCTTTTCTGGGCGGCATTTTTCTATCGGCACTCGCTTTTCACCTGGCGGCGCCGGCCCAGTACGCCGGCCCCATGTTTCATCTGCTGACAGGGTACACCCTGATCGGCGCCTTTTTCCTCCTGCCGGAGAGCGCTTCTTCGCCGGTCAATCCGATCCCCATGGTGATTTACGGGGCCGGGGCCGCTATTATGACCATGCTGATTCGCAATATCGGTATGTATCATGACGGTGTTTTGCTGGCTGTGCTGTTGATGAATCTCGTTAATCCACTGCTGGACAAAATCAGACCGCAGGCTTTGGGAAAGGTGGCTTAACATGGGTGAAATGATCAAGATGGTTGTCGTGCTGACCTTTCTGAGTTCGCTATCGGGCGGGGTGCTGGCCTACGTGAAAGAGGGTACCAGAGAACAAATCGACATGCAGGTTTTACAATTGGTCAAGGGGCCGGCCATCAAAACCATTTTCAAGGATGCCACCAACGACCCGGTGGCCGATCGCTTCAGTATCGAAGAGGATGGGAGTAAATACGACATGTTCGTTGCCAAGGTGGACGGCAAGGACATGGTCGCCTTTGAAACCTTTGGCAAGGGCTATGGTGGCGATATCGGCCTGGTGGTCGCCTTCGACGTGGCCGAGGACAAGATTTACGGGGTCGGTGTGACCACGCTCAGCGAAACGGCCGGGCTGGGCTCCAAAGCCAAAGAGGACCCCAAATTTGCGGCCCAGTTCGCCGGTGTCGATGCCAAAGGGCCGATTGAGGTCGGCAATCCGATCAATGCTTTGAGCGGGGCCACGATCACCTCGCGGGCGGTCTGTTCGGCGGCCACCGATGCGGGCGCCGTCTATGAACGGCTGAAACCCCAGATCGAAAAACAACTGCAAGCTTTTAAATAACAGGGAGAGCCCCATGGCGAAATCGATCACGCATGAATTTGTTAAGGGTCTATGGGAAGAGGTTCCCCCGTTCCGGCTGGTTTTGGGGCTCTGCCCCGTTCTGGGGGTTACCACCAAGATGCAGTTCGGCATCGGCATGGGATTGGCCACGACCTTCGTTCTGGTTTTTGCCAATTTTCTGGTTTCCCTGCTAAGAAAGGTCATCCCGGCCAAAGTCCGTATCGCCTGCTTCATTATCATTATCGCGACCTTCGTGATCCTGGTGGAACTGCTGATGCAGGCGTATGCCTACAAACTGTTTCTCGACCTGGGGCTTTTCATTCCCTTGATCGTGGTAAACTGCATCGTCCTGGGCCGCGCCGAAGCCTTCGCCTCCAAAAACGGCCTGTTCCTTTCGATTGCCGACGGACTGGGCATCGGCATCGGTTTTACCCTCTCCCTGGCAGCCCTTGGCGGTCTGCGTGAAATATTGGGGGCCGGCACCCTGACCGTTTGGGGCGCTCCCCTCTTCGATGGTCCCATTCTGAACATCGCCAATTATTTTCCTGGATTCCGGCCATTCGAATTCATGGTTCAAGCCCCCGGCGCCTTCGTCTGCCTGGGCATCATGCTGTGCTTCATGAATATGGTGGGCAAAAAATAGGAGATTCCCCATGGGCGACTATTTCACCCTGATCATCAGTTGTATCTTCGTCAACAACATCCTCCTGGCGCAATTTCTGGGGAACTGCCCCTTTTTCGGGACCTCCAAAAAAATGGAAACAGCCGTGGGCATGGCCATGGCGGTTGTCTTTGTCCTGGTCATGGCCGGTGTGATCACCTGGCTGATTTATACCTACTTACTCGCCGAATTGGGGCTCACTTACCTTCGCACCATCGCCTTCATTCTGGTGATCGCCTCCCTGGTGCAGTTCGTGGAGATGTTCCTGAAAAAAAGTATTCCTGCGCTGTATGCCGGCCTGGGGATCTTCCTGCCGCTGATTACGACCAATTGCGCCGTTTTTGGCGCCTGCGTCATCAATATCGACAAGGAATATTCCTTCATGCAGGCATTGGTGGCTTCGTTCAGTTTCGCCGTGGGTTTCGGTCTGGCGCTGATTCTGTTCGCCGGCGTGCGGGAACGCATTCTGCTGGCCCGGGTGCCTCGCCCCCTGCAGGATACCTCCATCGCCCTGGTGACGGCCGGGATTATTTCCCTGTCTTTCTATGCGTTCAAGGGTATGGTATAATCGGAATTAAAAGGCCGCCGGGGGCTGCTGAAGCAGCTACCGATGAGATGAAGCGGCCGCCATCGATCAAAAAATGATGAATAACCAAATCTGCTATCTTCCCCATGCAACCCTGCATTCTGCTTCTCTTCTCGATGGGTTTCCATTCGAATGCATTCCCCAAGGAGATCGCCGTGCTTGATCCTGTCGTCATTTCCGTCATGGCCTTAATGGGCATTGGGGCCACTTGCGGCCTGGTGCTCAGTGTGGCCTCGAAAGTGTTCTATGTTTACGAAGATCCGCGCATCGCCCAGGTCGAATATTTTTTTGCCGGTGCCAATTGCGGCGGTTGCGGTTATGCCGGCTGTTCTTCGGCCGCCGTGGCCGTGGTCAACGGCAACGCCCCGCCCGGGGTTTGCATCGTGGCCGGAATGGAGTCCGCCGTGTCTGTCGCCGAGGTGATGGGCGTCGATCCGGGCAGTGCCGAGCCCCTGATGTCCAAAAACGAATGTTCCGGCGGCGAGCGTGCCGAAAACCATTATGTCTATAACGGTGTCAACAGCTGTCAGGCCCTGGCCGCGCTTTATGGCGGACACAAAATCTGCTCCATCGGCTGTCTCGGGCAGGGCGACTGCATCAAGGCCTGCCGGTTCAACGCCGTGCACATGGGCCCCAACGGCTTCCCGGTCGTGGACGAGGCCATGTGCGTCGGCTGCGGGGCCTGTGAAAAAGCCTGTCCCAAGAACATCATCCGTGTGCGCACCATGTCCGAGCGCCTGCTGCACTTCAACCAGGAAGACGACGCCCTGGCGCCCTGCCAGCAGACCTGCCCGGCGGAAATCGACATCCCACGCTATATCCGCCAGATTAAAGAAGGCGATTACGAAGGTGCCGTGCACACCATACGGGAGCGCAATCCGCTTCTGCTGACCTGCGGCCGGGTTTGTCCCCATCCCTGTGAAGACAAGTGCCGCCGCGGCATTGAAGATGAAGCCGTATCCATCAATCAACTGAAGCGCTTTGTGGCTGACTATGAAATGAACTCGGGCAGCCGTCTGCCCATCGCCTGTGCGCCGGATACCGGTAAACGGGTCGCCGTCATCGGTGGCGGACCGGCCGGGCTGAGTTGCGCCTATTTCCTGCGCCGGCTGGGCCACGGCGTCAAGATTTACGACATGATGCCCAGGCTGGGCGGGATGACCCGCTACGGGATTCCCGAATACCGGCTCCCCAAGGAAGTCCTGCAATGGGAAACCGATGGCATCTTGAACCTGGGCATTGAATTCCAGGGCGGCGTTCGCCTGGGGCAGGATTACACCGTTGGTGCCCTGCGTGATGAAGGCTTTGACGCGATCTTTATGGGCGTTGGTGCCTGGAAGGATTACAAGCTGCGGGCCGAGGGCGAAGACCTCAAGGGCTGCTATACCGGCATCGATTTTCTTACCCGTTTTGCCAGCCACCAGCAGGGCGATGACCCGGATGAGGTTCCGGTGGGCAAAAAATGCGTCGTCATCGGTGGCGGCAATACCGCCATCGACTGCGTGCGCACCCTCATCCGCTTGGGCGCCGATGAAGTCTCCATCGTCTATCGCCGCACCCGCAAGGAGATGCCGGCCAACGCGGTGGAGATCGAAGCCGCCGAACACGAGGGGGTTCAATTTCACTTTCTGGCCGCACCGGTAAAAGCCATCGGCGATGCCAAGGGGTATGTCAAGCAACTGGAATACCTCAAGATGGAGTTGGGCGAACCCGACGCCAGCGGACGCCGGCGGCCGGTGCCGATCGAAGGTTCGGAAACCCTGATGGACATCGACATGCTGATCACGGCCATCGGCCAGGGACCGGATGTCTCTTTTCTGGAAAAAGAGGCCGCCATCAAGGATCTGGAAATCACCCGCTGGAGCACCATCGAGGCCGATCCGGAAACGCTCCAGACCAATATCCCCTACGTTTTTGCCGCTGGCGACGCCCAGACCGGCGCCTCCCTCGTGGTGGAAGCCATTGGCGGGGGTCGTCGGGCGGCGCGGGCCATCCACCTTTATCTGAATGACGAAGACGTGACCCCCGTTCCCAAGTCCTTGCGCAAAAAACACATCCCCGAATCCCTCTTCGAAACGGTGGCCGGCATCACACCCATCAAACGCACCCCCATGCCGGAGATGCCGGTGGAGGAACGCATCAAAACGTTCGAGGAAGCGGATCTCGTGATCAATGAGACCGATGCCGGACGCGAATCCAATCGCTGCCTGAATTGCTGCCGCATTTGTTACGACAAGGACGCCTGCGCGGCCTAAAACGGCCCAAGACTTGCGGCCACCACATCTGGCGACAATCCAATCAAAGCCCTGGGATCTTTGCGATACCAGGGCTTTTCATTGGATAGCGCCAGCCACGGCGCCGCTTCACCGCTCGGGGGCCGTGCCCGGTAACGTCACCGCCGTCGGTGATCGTGATCGCGATAAGAGGTCGCGATGGGAACATCTTCGCGGGGGCATCCATCCTTGAGGAGGCGACCTCACCGCTGCCGAACGAGCACGTATCAAGAAAGGCATCACGCGCGAGGCACCTCCGGCGGGGCGGGAGGCCATCGTCCGGATTTTTCAGGGATCCCGGGTTTCACGCAACCCATCGAGCAGGACCAGCATATCCTCGGGCATTGGGGCTTCGAATTGCACCCATTGATCGCTTCCCGGATGGATAAACCCCAAACGCCAGGCATGCAGCATCTGTCGGTGGGCCTTGATAGGGCTTTTGGGGCCTTCTCCCGACCCACGCTCAACCACCATATGATGACGCCCCCCATAGAGCTTGTCACCGATCACAGGATGGTGCAGGGCAGCACAATGCACCCGTATCTGATGGGTACGACCGGTTTTGAGATCCAGCTCCAGCAAGGTCGCCCCCTGGAATGCGGCTTTGACCGTGTAGTGGGTTTCGGCCGCACGCGTCTTGGTGGCCACCGTCGACATCTGTTTGCGTGCGGTCGGATGACGCCCGATGGGTAAACGGATTTCGCCCCGGGAAGTCTTCATGGTGCCGCGCACAATGGCCAGATAGGTCTTGCGGACGCGTCGGTTTTTGAACTGCGCGGCCAAGTGTTCGTGGACAGCGGGTTTTTTGGCGATCACCATCACGCCGGAGGTATCCTTGTCGAGGCGGTGCACGATACCCGGGCGAATTTCGCCCCCAAATGCCGCCAGGTCGCGGCAGTGGTGCAACAATCCGTTGACCAGTGTGCCGGACGGATGCCCCGGGGCGGGATGAACCACGAGACCGGGCGGCTTGTTGATCACGATCAGAGCGGCGTCTTCGAAAAGGATATGGAGATCGATAGGTTCCGGCTGGATTTCGGAAAGGGTCGGTTCCGGCAGACGCCCGGAGATCTCATCGTCCAGACGAACCCGGTAGGAGGGCTTTACCGGCGCATGATTGACCTGGACGAGCCGCTGCTGAATGATTTGGGCGGCGTAGGAGCGCGAGCAGTCTTCCAGATAGCCGGATAGGATGACATCCAGCCGCAACCCACACTGTGACTCCTGAGCCGTGAAGGCAAAACCGCGGGATGGTGGACGATCCATGACAAACCGAAGGTGTCAGGCACTTCCTTTTTCGAAGAGGGATTCGATTTCTTGGAGGACTGCTTTTTCGTCGGCCTTCTTGGCGGTGGAAAGCTCCTTTACAAGAAGAACCTGAGCGGTGTCGTAGAGCTTGCGCTCGCCAAAGGAAAGATCCTTGGTGAGTTTGAGCAGAAAAAGATCGCGGAAAACTTCGGCGACATCGAAGAGACTGCCGGTTTTGATTTTATCCATGTACTCGCGATAACGACGGTTCCAGGTCTGATTATCGCCAGCCCCGGGATCCCGGTTTTTCATCACGTCGTAGATCTTGGGGATATCTTTGGCATCAATAATATCCCGCAATCCGACCGATTCGACATTCCAGGTTGGAATCATGATGACCATGCCGTTTTCGAGCACTTTCATAATGTAGAAATTGTGCTCTTCGCCGTTGACGACACGGGTTTCGATGGCCGTGATTTCACCTACGCCGTGCGCGGGATAGACAGCCAGGTCACCAACGGCAAACTTACGGATTTTAGCTTTGGTGCTCTGGCCTTTGGTTTTTTTTTCAGTCATGTAACTTTCATTTCGTACGAAAATGGCTAATATTTCTATCTATTTCGCAACATAATAGCATAGCGGGGCAAAACAATCAATAAAAAAGGATTGGCGCAAAACTGCGCCAATCCTTAATTCAGGTCAAGATTGCCAAGCGACGTCGATTACATCAGGAAGGGTACCATCAGCAGCGCGACGACGTTCAGGATCTTGATCATCGGGTTGACAGCCGGTCCGGCGGTGTCTTTGTAGGGGTCGCCTACGGTATCGCCGGTGACGGCGGCCTTGTGAGCATCGCTGCCCTTGCCGCCCAGATGGCCGTCTTCGATGTATTTCTTGGCGTTATCCCAGGCCGCGCCCCCCGTGGTCATGGAAAGCGCCACGAACACGCCGGTAACGATGGAGCCGATCAGCAGACCGCCCAAGGCGATCTTGCCCAGGAAAAAACCCACCAGCAGCGGGGCGATAACCGGCAGAATGGCCGGCACCAGCATTTCCTTCAAGGCAAACTTGGTCACGATGTCCACGCAGGCACCGTAATCCGGTTTGGCCGTACCTTCCATGATCCCGGGGATCTCGCGGAACTGACGACGAACCTCATCCACCACGGCGCCGCCGGCATTGCCAACGGCCTTCATGGCGATGGAGGCAAACAGGTAGGGCAACAAACCACCAATGAAAAGACCGATGATGACGTTGACATCCGAAAGGTCGAAGGCCATGGCTTCCTTGCCGCCGCCTCGCATCTGGAATTCCATCACGTAAGCGGCGAAAAGCACCAGGGCGGCCAAGCCGGCGGAACCAATCGCGTAACCCTTGGTGACCGCTTTGGTGGTGTTGCCAACCGCATCCAGGGGATCGGTCACGGCGCGCACGCTCTCGTCCATTTCGGCCATCTCGGCGATACCGCCGGCATTGTCCGTAATGGGACCGTAGGCATCGATGGCGATCACCATACCGGTCATGGAAAGCATGGAAATGGCGGCCATGGCGATGCCGTAGAGACCGCCAAACTGGTGGGCCAGCAGAATAGCCAAACAGATGGCCAGCACCGGCGCTGCGGTGGCCTGCATGGAAACCGCCAGACCGGAAATGATGTTGGTACCGTGACCGGTGGTGGACGCTTCGGCGATGGCCTTAACCGGCCCGTAGATCCCGGTGTAGTATTCGGTGATGATAACGATCACGACCGTCAGCACCAGCCCGATCAGGGTGCAGTAGTAGATGTTCATGGCGGAGATGTCGGGGATGTTGCCCATGAACTTCATGGTGGCAAAATAGAAGACGATCCCGGCTAGAATGGCGGAGCCGAACATGCCCTTGTAGAGTGCGCCCATGATGTAGCCGCCCGAGCCCAGGCGAACGAAAAATACGGCAATCATGGAGGCGATGATCGAAATAGCACCCAGAACCAACGGGAATTCAGTCGCCATGGGGATTTTCGGGAACAGCAGGTGTCCGATGAGCATGGCGGCCACGGCCGTCACGGCATAGGTCTCGAAGAGATCGGCGGCCATACCGGCGCAGTCACCCACGTTATCGCCCACGTTGTCGGCGATGGTGGCCGGGTTGCGGGGGTCGTCTTCCGGGATACCGGCTTCGACCTTACCCACCAGGTCCGCGCCGACGTCCGCACCCTTGGTGAAGATACCACCGCCCAGACGGGCAAAGATCGAAATCAGGCTGCCACCGAAACCGAGGGCAACCAGGGCCACGACGTCATGGGTCAGGGTGTAGTAACCCGCCACCGAGGTCAGGGCCAGGCCCGCCACGATCATCCCGGTCACGGAGCCACCCTTGAAAGCCATGGAAAGACCGGCGGCCATGCCCTTTTTGGCGGCTTCCGCCGTGCGGACGTTGGCCAAAACGGAGACCCGCATGCCGATGTATCCCGCCAAGAAGGACGCCACCGCGCCCACGAGAAAACCGATGGCGGTTTTGGCACCCATGGTCGCAAAAATAACACCAAAAATGATAATGCCCGCAATCCCCATGCTTTTCATCTGGCGATTGAGATAGGCGATCGCACCTTCCTGGATGGCGCCGGCGATCGACTGCATTTTTTCGTTTCCAGCCGGTGCGCCTTTTACAATCGCGGCCAGAATGATGGCAAACAAAATACCGGATACGCCTACGAGCGTACATGTCAGCGGCAGATTATTGAATACTGCGTCCATTCTTTCCTCCATCAGAAGTTTCGGGTGAATTCTTGGTTGTGCGATGAAACCTGTTCATACCGACTTTCGCCCCGTGGCAAAGGACGGTCTCTGCGGCATCACAGGCTCGGGCGAACACCGCATCCAGCATCTCCTTTTCCGGTGTGCTGAACGGTCCCAGTACGTGATCGATGACATCACTTCCGCGAGCCGGACGCCCGATGCCGATACGTAAACGGGCAAATTCTCCGCTGCCCAGGGCATCCATAACTGATTTCAAACCGTTGTGGCCTCCATGCCCTCCTTTCTCTTTTATTTTTATGCGTCCAAAAGCAAGATCAATATCGTCATGAATGATCAATACGTCCTTTAGGGAGATACCGTAATAAGACATCAGGCGCAAGACAGGCGGCCCGCTGCGGTTCATAAATGCCTGGGGGGCGACGAGAACCACGGCCCGATCTGCAATGACACCCAAACCGTAACAACTGTCGAAACGACAATCCGTCAGCGAGATACCATGATCTCGACCGAATCGCTCCAGAACCCGAAAGCCCGCATTGTGCCGGGTTTGTTGATAGGCCTCCCCCGGATTGCCCAGCCCCACGAGCATAAACTGGGGTTTCGGGCCTCTGCGCAGGCGCGAGATCCATCGCCGTACAAACTGCCCCAACACTCCCGCCTCACCGTAGCCGGTACCCGGGTTACGCCGCTGGTGGCCCGAAGGTGAGTCGACCAAAACAACTATTCGGCAGGCGGTGCTTGGGCAGTTTCATCTTCGGCCACCACCTCTTCGCCTTCTTCGCCTTCTTCGCCTTCCTCGACCTCTTCGACCTCTTCTTCGGCCTGGCGCCCGCTGAGAATGGTCAGAATGGTGAAATTGACCTCATGAACCAGTTCGACGTCACCCTCAACGGCAATATCTTCCACGTGGATCGATTCACCCATATCCAAATCGGTGACATCAATCTCGATCGTCTCCGGGATATCGGATGGCATGCAGAAGGCTTCCAGTTCGTGGCGGATGATCTGGATCATACCGCCCACTTCAACCCCCTTGCACTTGCCGACCGTCGTCACCGGAACCATGACCCGGACTTTGCGATCCATGGCAACCTCATAAAAATCAGCGTGAATGAGGCTCCCGTTGACCGGGTGCTGCTGCAACTCTTTGAGCATGGCCTTGCGGGTATCCGCGCCTTCGATGGCCAAATTGACAAAAACCTGGCGCGAGCTGGCAGCCTTCAGCGATTGTTCGAGCTCATAAACGTTGACGCTGAGCGCCATCGGTTCTGATCCGGGGCCGTAGATAACGGCGGGAATATCACCCCCTCGTCGTAGGGCCCGCGCCGGGCTGTTTCCTTTGGTCGTTCGTGGCTTGGCTTTTAGTTCGAGAAACTCCAAAAATCGATCCTCCCTGATGGTATCTTCAGTGACCTTCCCGCCAGGTTGTGCGGGCGTCCTGGATATGCATGTTAATCAAATGGCAAAACCATGTGGAATGGAGCCATCTGAGGTCGACGGCTCCGTTGGTATCAGACAAATAACGAGGTGACCGAATCTCCCCGGTGGCTTCGAATAATCGCTTCGCCGACCAGTTCGGCGATGCTAAGTGATTTGATCTTGTCGCAGACGAGCGCTTTCTCATTCAGGGGGATGGTGTCGGTCACGACAACGCTATTCAAATGTGAATCACAAATCCGCTCGATTGCCGGGCCGGAAAGCACGGCGTGGGAACAGCAGGCATGGACTTCGCTGGCCCCCCTTCCCATGACGGCGGCCGACGCCTCCACCAGGGTTCCGGCGGTGTCCGCCATATCATCCAAAATGATGGCAATTTTATCCTTCACATCTCCGATAACGGCCATTGCCTTGGCTTCGTTGGGTTTTTCGCGGCGTTTATCGATAATTGCCAGATCGGCATCGAGTCGTTTGGCGAAGGCGCGCGCGCGCACCACGCCGCCGGTATCCGGAGAAACCACCACCAGATTGCCCGAAAAATGCTCTCGGATGTATTCGAGAATGACCGGAGCGGCAAAAAGGTTGTCCACCGGAACGTCGAAAAAACCCTGGATCTGACCGGCATGCAGATCCATCGTAATGACGCGGTTGGCCCCGGCAACCTCCAGCATGTTGGCCACCAGTTTAGCGCTGATGGGTACCCGCGGGGCGACCTTTTTGTCCTGTCGCGCGTAGCCGTAATAAGGGATCACGGCCGTTACGCGTCGCGCCGAGGAGCGTTGGAAGGCATCGATCATCAGCAGAAGTTCGACCAGGTTGTGGTTGACCGGATGACAGGTGGACTGCACCACGAACACGTCTTTAGAGCGGACGTTTTCATCGATTTCGATCTGGATTTCACCATCGCTGAAGGTTTTAACCTTGGCCCCCCCCAAGGGCATATCAAGATATTCGCAGATTTTTTGGGTCAAGCGCGGGTTCGAGTTGCCGCTGAAAATCGCCAGTTTACCCATCAATGCGTCCGTTGCCGATAGTAGTTTCAGGAAAATTGGCTGGGGCGGGAGGATTCGAACCTCCGAATGCAGGGACCAAAACCCTGTGTCTTGCCACTTGACGACGCCCCAAACGCTTTAAAGCAAAATCCGCCAACGAATCTCCCGTGTTTTTAGACAATCAGTTTTGCCTTAAAAACCTGCCAGTCAGTATGTGTCGCCAGACGCTGACGGGCGTTCCGGGCCTCATCGGCCGATGCAAACAGGCCAAATACGGAAGATCCGCTCCCGGACATGAGGGCACCCAAGGCCCCTAGACGATTCAATTCATTTTTGATCAATGCGATATCCGGGCACCGGTGGATGGCAACCGATTCCAGATCGTTGCATAGGTGAGCGGTCACATCAAAGTTGTCACGTTTTAAAAGGAACCCTTTAAGTTTTTTTTCACAGTTTGTCAATCTTAAATTCAGGGCGCGGTAGATCTCACCGGTGGCCAGACCTTGCCCCGGAAAAACCACCAGCAGGTGATAAGACGACAAACCGTACCAAGGGGTCAAACGCTCCCCGATGCCGGTGGCCAAGGCCGGCTGGCCGGAGAGGAAAAAGGGGACATCCGCCCCCATTCGGAGCGCCAGACGCGCCAGGTACTCCGGCGGCAGGGGCGCAGGCGCGTTGTCGTTCAGGGCCTTGAGGACGGTTGCCGCGTTGCTGCTGCCGCCGCCGAGACCTGCCCCCGCCGGTATGGCTTTATGCAGATGGATCACAAGTCCGCGAAAAGGGGAGGCGCCCCATTGATCCCGATAGGCATCCCGGAAGATAAGCGCGGCCTGGAAAGCCAGATTGGATTCATCATTCGGAATCCCCGGCGCATCACATTGCAGACGGATAGCATCCCCGCTGAAGGTCAACACCATTCGGTCGTGGAGATCAATGCAGGCCATCAAGGTGGCCAGCTCATGATAGCCGTCCGGGCGCCGTCCGGTAACCGAGAGAAACAGATTGACCTTGGCTGGAGAGAGCAGATCGCGTGTTGGGACGTTGATTGTCATGCAAAACCCGAGCGGCCACATCAACCCTGCGCGCCCTGGGACCGTGAGGACGCTCTGCGGGGCGGACGGGTCAAGGCGCCAATGGCGATGACCATGTCTGATTGGACACCATCGCACACCGGTGAAAGGGAAAACCAAATCCCTTTAGCGATGGTTACCCCTTTTCCTTTACGTAGAGCATCCGCAGGTCATAGAGGATACTTTTGAGCATGTTCGCTTCATCCACGCTCAGGTTGCCCTGCGTTTTTTCTTCCAGCATGCCGAGCACATCGATGGTCTGTTTGGCCAAGGCCAGGTTGGTGCTTTTTTCATTCGTCGTCGGGTCGGCCAGAACGCCCAGTTGCACCAGAGCGGAAGAATTCAGGGAAATCACAAAGGTGGAAAAATCAATTTTCGGCAGATGGGCGTCTTCATCTTCTTGCTGGTAGGCGTGTTTGGCGCGTGCAGCCTCTGAATCGGTGGTTTTTTCGGCCCCCGAATCAGGCGGCGGGTCCTTGAGGACGAAGTCTTTGGGATCTTCGGTCATATTGTCTTCTCCCTGTCTATGTCGGTTTAGGTCCATTTTGCTGTGGCCATGTTCGCCTGCTACCCTGCCGGATACAGGCGGACAGCCCTGCGAGCTTAACCCCGGCACTCCGTAAACTCCAGCGGCGTGACCGTTTTAACCAGGGGTAACGCGCGCAGCTCCTGGAGCACATTTTCCGGAATGCGGGTATCCGTGCTCAGGAAAATAATGTTGTGGTTGCCCTCCTCTTCCTGCCCCACCTGCATGCGTGCAATATTGATGTCGTGATTGCCCAGCGTGGTACCGATACTGCCGATGGCGCCGGGTTGATCGAGATTCTGGATGATCGCCATATGTCCCAGGGGAATGATCTCCAGCCGAAAATTGTTGATCCGCACGATACGCGATTCCTGCTTGCCATAAATCGTGCCGGCCAGGGTGCACTCCATTTCCGTGGTCACGACCCGCACGGTCACCAGGTTGAGAAACTCGTCTGACTCGGCGCTGGCCGTCTCACTGACCTTGATGCCGCGCTCCTTCGCCAGAATGGCCGCATTGACCGAATTGACATCGTCCTTTACCGTCGGCGTGAGCAGGCCTTTTAGGATCGCCGTGGTGACCGGCGACAAGTCTAGCCCCTGGAAATCGCCGGTATATTCAACCGCCACCTCTTTGAGGGCGCCCCGAAACAACTGCGGCATCAGGCAGCCGATGCGATCGCCCAATTCCAGAAAAGGTTTCAAGCGCAACAGCAATTCCCCGGTGACCGAGGGTATGTTCACGGCATTGACCACGGTGCCGTTTTTGAGATAGCCCACCACCTGCTTGACCACCGCTACCGCAACATTCGTCTGCGCCTCGCGTGTGGAGGCGCCCAGATGGGGGGTGCAGATGACGCGGTCGAGTTTGAGAAGCGGTGATTCCGAGGGGGGTTCCACCTCGAAGACGTCCAGCGCCGCCCCGGCCACCTTCCCCGCCACCATAGCGTCATAGAGATCGGATTCGTTGATAATGCCGCCGCGGGCACAGTTGACCAGCATGACGCCCTCCTTCATCTGGTCGAAGGCGGCCCTGTCAATCAGGCCGGCCGTATCCTTCAATTTAGGAACGTGGATCGTGATGAAATCCGACTGCTGGTAGATGGTCTCGAGGGTCACGGTTTCAAAACCGGCCTTTTGAATCCGCTCCGGATTGACATGGGGATCATGGACGATGACCTTGAAGCGCAATCCGCGGGCCCGGTCCGCCACGATCGAGCCAACCTTGCCAAAACCGATAATGCCCAGGGTCTTTCCGCATATTTCACGTCCCTGAAGTTTTTTCTTGTCCCATCGCCCGGCGCGCAACGAGGCGGTTCCCTGGGGCACGTTGCGGGCCAGGGCCATCGTCATGGCAATGGCATGCTCTGCCGTGGTGACAACATTACCATCAGGGGTGTTCATGACAACCACACCGCGCTTGGTGGCAGCCTTGATATCGACATTGTCCAGGCCGATGCCGGCGCGTCCCACCACTCTGAGGCGTTGGGCGGCGGCCAGGAGATCTTGGTTTACTTTGGTGGCGCTGCGAATGATAAGGGCATCATATTCACCGATGATTTCTTGCAGTGCTTCGGGGGCGAGTCCCGTTCTAACATCCACGTCGATACCCTGCTCCGCTTCCAGCATGCGTATGCCAACCTCCCCGAGATTGTCACTGACCAACACCTTCATGCGCGCCTCCAATAATTTTAATAAACATTTCAATTGGTTCCAAGAGGAAAAGAATGTTCGCCATATTAGAGAAAATAAGCGGGGGTTTCAACAGGTTTTTTTCCTGCCCGCCGCCCTTGGCGTGCGGCCCTCGAATGGGGGGGACATGGGGATATCCTTGCCTATTGCCAGGCGCTCAAGGGGAGCGTATGCTGGCTTCATTGGTGACCAGACCCTGCCATGAAAGGAGGATTGCGATGACGGACGCGCCAGGCAAAAAACATACGATCGGGTGGATTGGTACCGGTGTGATGGGACGCTGGATGTGCCAGCATCTTCTGGATCAAGGTTATCGAGCGGTGGTGTCCAGTCGCACCCGATCCAAGGCCGAACCGCTGCTGACCGCCGGCGCAACCTGGGCTGAATCACCGGCGGAGGTCGCCCGACAGGTTGACATTGTATTCACCATGGTCGGTTTTCCCCAAGACGTAAGAGAGGTTTATCTTGGCGCGCAAGGCATCCTGGCGGCAGCCCGGGAAGGGTTGCTGGCCGTTGATATGACCACCACCGAACCGAGCCTGGCGAAGGAAATCGATGCCGCCGCAAGTCCTCTGGGGGTCCGTACCATCGACGCCCCGGTCTCGGGGGGAGATGTGGGAGCCCGCCAGGCCCAGCTGTCCATCATGGTCGGCGGGGATCGGGAATCTTTTCAGGAAGTCCTGCCGATGCTTGAAAGCATGGGCAAGCAGATCGTTCACCAAGGGCCTGCGGGGGCTGGCCAGCACACCAAAATGTGCAATCAGATCGTGATTGCCGGCACCATGATCGGCGTTTGCGAATCCCTGCTGTATGGCTTTCGCGCCGGTCTGGACCTCGATCAGGTCCTGGCCAGCATTTCCGACGGCGCGGCCGGGTGCTGGGCCCTGACGAATTTAGCCCCGCGCATTCTACAACGCAACTTTGATCCGGGCTTTTATGTGGCCCATTTTATCAAGGATATGGGTATCGCCCTGGCGGAAGCCCGCCGCATGCGGCTTTGCCTGCCGGGCCTGGCGCTGGTGCACCAGCTCTATCTGGCCGTCGAAGCCAACGGGGGGGCGCAAAACGGCACCCAGGCCCTGATACGGGCCCTCGAAAGCATGAGCGGGATTGAGGTTCAGGCGTCTTCTCAGCCGTAAGCACGGCCTGATGCAAAAAAAGGCGGGTTTTCCGGCATACCCGCCCCTTGAAGGCACGCGTCTATTCGGTCACCGATCCACGTGGCGTGCCTTGAATCGTGGTCGACGGATCGATACCGGCGACCACCAGGTGACCTATCCCTGGGCAAATTTCGCTTCCTGCTCGATCACCTTTTGCTTCAGCCGTTCGATCAGCTGATCCGGCGTTTCCTTGGATAAGATCTCCTTGAACTGGGAGCGGTAATTCTTTACCAGACTGACCCCTTCCACCTTCACGTCATACACGCGCCAGGCCCCGTCTTTCTTCATCAGGCTGTAATCGACAGGGATGCGGTTGCGGGAAGACACGATGAAGGTGGATACCCGGGCCAGAGGTTTGGACTCGTGGATGGTCTCTTTACCAAATTCGATGGATTCGTCGCTATAGCCCCCCTGGATGCGATCCACATAAATATTGCCCAGTAACTCGGAGAAGACCTGGGCAAATTCCGCCTGCTGGGCGTCATCAAATTTTCGCCAGTTGCGGGCCAGGGTACGCTTCGAGACCTCGCTGAAATCAAACACGGGCGCCACAATGGCCCAAAATTCCTCGCGCTGCTGGGCCTTTAACTGGGCATCGTCGGAGTTGTATTTGGGATCCCGTAAAAGGGCCAGGGCCTCGTCCATGGGGGCCTTTAGCATATCGGACGGTTCACCGGCCGCCGCCGGCAGGCTGAATAGCAACAGCAGCATAGCAAAAGCCAATATCAGGCTGGATCGTTTTATCATTGTCGGTCTCCTATCTTGAATTCGGTTCAGGCAATCAATGGACAGCGGGGTTATAGCAAGTCGGGGGGCATCTTACAAGGGGTGTCGCGCCTTTGGCCATTGGGGCATAAGGCCACCCGATCGGGCGCGTGGGGGAGGACAAAAATCACCCCCCAAGCTCCTCAGACGCCGCCAAAAACATATTTGCTGATCAATTCTTCGATATCCACGGCGGATTCCGTTTCGTAGATGGTGTCCCCGGCTTTCAGGACCAGATCGGAGCCCCCCGGACTCAATCGGATATACTTGTCACCGATCAGTCCCGCGGTCTTGACCGATGCGATCGTATCATCGCTAAGGGTGACATTGCCTTGAATTTTGATCTGCACGCGGGCCACCTGCTGTTCCGTATCCAGGACGATGGCTTCCACTTCACCGATGGGCACGCCGGCCATTTCCACCCGGGCGCCCTCTTTCAAGCCGGTCACGGACTCGAACTGGGCTTGCAGAGCATAATAATCCTGGCCCATGATTTCCATCTTGCCCAGCTTTATGGTGAGGTAGCCGACACACAAGATCCCAATAAAGACAAACAGGCCAACCGCCACTTCAATCGACGTTTTTTTCATGGCTTCACTCCGAGCTAACAAATACTGAATTGATAGAAAATCTCTTTATGCGCGAGGGCCTGGGCCAGGGATGCCTCTGAATGGACCTGGCCATCGACCTCCGCAAAGCCGGCACTGATGGCCATGCAATCTCCCGGACGTGACTGAATGTCCACCAGTTCGTGGCCCTTCAGGGCGCGTCCCAGCTTGGCGCAGACCATCTTGGCCTGGGCCAGGCTGGTATACGGAAGCAGCAGCAGGATGGCGCCCGGCCCGATCAGGGTGCAGGTATCGGTGATCCGCAATTGACGCTGCACGCGATCGGCAAAGCGCTGGACCACGCCCTGGGCTTCGATATCGCTGGCGGACAGGAGATCGGTCAGGTTCTCGATCGTCAGCACGACCAGCGCATACGGCACCTTGTGACGTTGCATACGCGCGATTTCGCCACTGAAATGCGCCTCCCAGGATCCGCTGCGGATGCTGTCCGAGGATTCGGCAGGCGCATTCTCGAACCCTTGAATGAACTCGAGCACCACCGGATCGGACAGGCGTTGCAGTTCGCTGGGGGCCCCGGCATAGATAATGCGTCCTTCATGCAGCATGGCAATCCGCTGGGAAAAATAGAATACATCCGGGATGTCATGGCTGATCAAAACTGCTGTAAATCCAAGCTTCTGTTGGTATTTAGAAATCATGCCGTGGACATTGTTTTTGCGAATCGGGTCAAGTCCGGTGGTTGGCTCATCGAAAAGAACGACTTGCGGATCGGTTACCAAGGCCCGGGCCAAGGCCACGCGCTTCTTCATCCCCCCCGATAGCTGCGAGGGATACTCATCATCGATGTCCCCCAGATCCAGTTCGCGCATGCGGGCCTGCACGCGGGCTTGAACCTCGTCCGCTTTTAATCCACCGCGCTCCTGAATCGGCAAAGCGATATTTTCGTTCACGGTCATCGAATCGAAAAGGGCCGAATCCTGGAACATATAGCTAAATCGTCGCCGCAGGGCTCTGCGCGCCCGTCCCTTGAGATCGGTCAGATTCTGGCCATCAATCCAAATACGACCGGCATCGGGTTCCAACAGCCCGATGATGTGTTTCAGCAAAACGCTCTTGCCCCCGCCACTTTTACCGATAATCGTGGTGATCTGACCCTGGTAGATGTCCAGGTCGATGCCCCGCAAAACAGGATTGTCGTCGAATGATTTGGTGACGCCTTCAAATTGGATGAATGGTGTCTTCATGGCTTAGAGTAATAACGATGTCAGGATGTAATTGGTTACCAGCACCAGAACGCTGGAGAGGACCACCGCCGAAGTGGTCGAGATGCTGACACCCTTGGCGCCGAAATTATCCCCCTCGTGGGTGTAGTAGCCCTTGAAACAGCAAACCGTTATCAGAACGACGGCAAACACCAGGGATTTGATAAACCCGCCCGTGACGTCCTCCATCTTGATGCTCGATTCAATCCGGGCGAAATAGATACCCGAGTCGATTCCCAGCAGGACAACGCCGGTCAGATACCCTCCGATAATGCCCACCACGTCGGCCATGGCCGTCAGCAGGGGCATGCTGATCAGCGCGGCCGCCAGTTTGGGGCTCACCAGGAAGCGAATCGGATCGATGTCCATGGTTTGCAGGGCATCGATTTGCTCGGAAATGCGCATGATACCCAGTTCGGCCGCCATGGCCGACCCCGCCCGTCCAATCAGCATGATGGCCGTCAATACGGGGCCCAATTCGCGAATCAAGGTCAGCGCCACCGCGGCCCCCAGGACACCTTCGGAGCCAAATTTGACCAGTGTGTAATAGCCATGCAGGCCCAAGACCATACCAATAAAAATGGCGGTCAGGCAGATGACCGAGACCGACTTCATACCAATGAAGTAAATCTGCTGAATCGTTTTACTCACCGGCGGGGGCCAGGTGAAAATCAGATAAAAGCTTTGCAGAAAAAACAAGGCATAGCGGCCCAGCCGACGCAGTCGGGCAATGACCATTTGCCCGAGCCAGGATAGCGGCAATAGGGGAAGGATCGGCGCGTTCATGGTTTTCCATTTCGGGAAATCATTACGGGTGCCAGGCCCCGCCACCGTCCGTTGCACGGATACGGAGCACCGTCAAATCCATATGGACAGGGTCGCTGTCGCCACCCACCGGGTTACCGTTCATTGAGTCGACAGGAGAAAGGCCGTGCAGAGGTTTTGTTTGGGGCCCGAATCAAATTACGGGCGCCAAAAAAAACATATCT
>JASFFM010000002.1:0-39709 GCA_050124295.1 Desulfobacterales bacterium
CCCGCAACCAGGGGGTTGTCGATTATGAAGCGATGATGCCCCGTCTTCCCGACAACTTGCATGCCCACTTCTCCGGGATCGAATTCACCGCCAAAGGTGAAAAAAAGCATATTCGTATGAAACCATCTTACTATGAGCCCTTGCTGGCGGCCCTCCTCCAGCACCGTAAACAGGCCACCATCATCAGCGAATCACCCCAGCCCTTTGAAGATGCGGTCATGATGAAGGCCATGTTGGAACAGCAGAAGAAGGGCGTGCGCAGCTGATTTGAGGCGCTTAGGGCGTTGCAAATATTCCCCCTGCCCTCGTGAAATTTGGACCGACGGCCAATAAATTGTTTGGAAGCACGGATTGAATTTTTTCCATCATGCTGGAAATATTTCTATACTTTGGAGAGCGAAAACCGCCTAAAATGATCAAAGCCTCATGTGAAACATTGAAGATATTGCTGATAAAATCGCCATTGTTAAATAGGTGCCAGGCAGTAATGACGTTATCAATTTCCTTTTTTAGCGCTTCATTATTGATTGCGTTCTGTATGTCTGTATTCTGACCGCGTTCGAGCTGGGTGAAAATGTCCATTGGTAAACCGGAAACCTTGCTGATCTGCAATCCCAGCTGCAATGCATTTAAGGCACTGGAAGAGCCTCCATAAAATACGGCGATCCTTTCCCAAGGTCTAAATACTAAGCTGGGTATCAGCACAGGAAATTGAGCGTAATAAATTATTCTTCGGACTAAAGCGTCGATATAACCAACACCCAGTTTAGACGAAGGTTCTTTAATACAGCGCGGACAGCACATGAACTCAAAGCAGCCCTGAATCTTTGGACAATTTTTTTCGCTGTCGTTTTCCGGAATCACCCAATGAGGATTTGTCCCTTCATTTATCGTGAGCTCTTTTGCATTGGGCCTTGCACTTTCCGGTGAGACTAAATAAGACTCGTCCAGATCTATTGGGATCGCACGCTTATCACTTCCACAACACATTAAAAATCGCTTTGAAGCAGGCACATAAATGCTTAAAGCAAGGTTTAATGTTTTACAAAAGTGAATCGACTGAAACAGAGTCTCCTTCCCCAGGGGAGTATTACAATAGATATGGAACAAACGACAGCTCATAAGTGAAGCCCCCATTCTTTGCGATCAAAACCAAACTTCGTATGTGTTTGGTTTTTCAAGATGCCCTAAAAGGAAAGACTTTGCAGCTCTCGACAGGCTTCCTGATTGTCATAACGGCAGGCCTTTTTAAGGGCCTTTAACATTTGATCTGAGGCATTCATACCAAAACAGGCAATGGCCTTGACCAGATAGAGATCGCCCCAGCAAGGGTATTTTTGTTCCAGGTGCCCGAGATAGATCATAGCAATTCGCCATTGTTTTTTCCGAATATACCGGCAAGCCCGCGACAGCTCGCGACCGGGGTCGATGTCCGGTATGACAGGCTGTTCCATTTCCTCACTATATGAAAAAGCGGCTTCCTCTTCCTCGAGCGCTAAATTCTTGATCTGCGCCTGGACGAAGTCCACGTTCGTGACTTCTGCCTTGATCCTGACATAGTATGCGCCTGAGGTGCGATCAAATTTCTCTTCTGTCACGGCCGCTTTGATTTCATTGGCCGCTAAGCAGAATATTTCTCCCTGCTTGGCCTGAAAATGTTCCAAGAGCCCCATATGGGTCAAATATTTTGCGGCTAAATTCACCGCCTTGAATTTGGCACTGAAAAGCGCTACGGCCTTGGATTTCTGAACCAGGCTCTCATTTGCGCATGAATACCGGGCATCGGTATCTACACTAAAAATACCGTCTTTGGAGAGGGGGGTGGCGGCCATGCTCACTGATGCCGATCCTATTATCAGCGCTACCAAAAGGCCGATTGATTTAAAAATCATTTGCATTGTCCGGATCCTTTCCCAGAAGCCCTTTAGCCCAATGTCCACGTGCGCTTCGGCCCAAAGCGTGTTTCTCACTCGAAAAACGCCTCAAAGAGGCAGCGCTTCCTTTTGATATGTTGAATGAGCCTGCCATGGTGATGTAGACGAATAGGGAACTTGATTACCAGGTGAGTTCCGCAGGCTGTAGATCCCGGAAAGAAGACCAACATCGCAACCAGAAACACAAGACCTGAAGAACGTTGCTATATTATGAGGTCAAAATTGGGAGCTCTTGCTCCATGGCCCCCCAGCCAACATGGCGATGCCCAAGCGCATTGTGGCCAGCGAGAACCGCTTTTCGGATTTAGGGCGTTGGACCCTGCCCATCTACAATGGCCTCATTTTACGTGTCATCATCCACTATCCTTTTCTTCGGGTGCGGTTGAAAGCTGACGACCACGCTTTGAATGCCTGACCGCTGTTTAGGTCTGACGTGTCGCGCGAGCCAGGGTAGCGTGGCCAACCAGATGTTGAATGGCCAGCAGGCGACCACTTGAATCCAGGGGTGGGGTCCCAGGATTACCGCTTGCGCCTTAGTGGGTCGCCATGCTGACCATAGCCCGAGGGCCGCTCAACAGCATATTGTTGGTCATCGTGGATTGCACGATTTCTAATTTACTCCCGAACAGCATCTGTTTGATCAGCCCGTGACCATAGGCGCCTGAGAGGACCAAAGCATCATGGGGCACACCGTAAAGGTTATGGGTGAATTCGCCTTCATCGAAATAGTATCGATGGCGACAATGACGATCGATCATATCATCAAGCCTCGCCGCTCGAATCTGCTGTTCGTAATAATGTTCATCCCGCTCAAGCTGGGTAAACAAATCAAGTGGATACCCAGATCTTTTGGCAAGCTGAATCCCGTATCGCAGGGCGTTCAAAGCACAATCCGAACCACCGAAGAGAACGACGATGCTCTTCCAGGGCTTGAATACCGCTGAAGTCATCAATACGGGAAAACTGGCCGCACGGATAATCCGTCTGACTTTGGGACCGATATAACCCAGACCGATTTTGGAAGACAGATCGCTGATGCTCCTAGGGCAGCACATAAATGCAAATTGAGTCGGAATATCAGGCAAATCATTTGTCGTCCGGTTCTTGGGATGCAAGAACCGCGGTTCCAGGCCGGCTTCGGCAGCAATGGCCTGAGCGTTTTGGACCGCCGTATCCAGGGCATTGAGATAGGATTGATCCAAATCGACCTGGACCGCATCGTTATCGAAGTACATCATGAATTGGACGGCATCGGGGATGTAAATCGTCAATTCCAGATCAAGCATCTTGCAGAAGTATAACGATTGCATCAGCGTCTCACGTCCCAGGGGGGTATTCCGAAATACATGGAGTAAATTGGCGTTCATATACAGGATCCAATTGAGCCGCGGTTGAATTTTCTGTTTATATCCCCAACTATCGCCAGGTGAGACGATTTCAGGAGTTGCCGACCGGAATCAGCGTTTCCGTTGTCCCATTGCGCCGCAGATTCAGATTGAATGCGGAGCCGTTATCATTCCACACCTCGTGGATCGACCATACTTCGGTTTTTCCGTCATCGGTTTCCACCTTCACATGGACAGTATTGGTTCCCCTGTCGATGAATTCAACGATACCTTTGAAGGTTTGGCCGTTGATGGTCAGCGATGCAACTTCTTTGGTAAGCTGGATGTCCATCACATCACTTCCTTGCTCACTCTTATACTTTCCGCTAACCTCCAGCGGCAGATCACTGCTGTTGCCGCATCCGAAGATGGCCAAGATAAGAATCAGTGAGATGGCCAAAGATTTAATAGGGTCTATTTTAACCGTCTTTCGCGTCATAGCGATTCTCCTTTCCGGTAGCCAATATGTCCACTTTATTCATCACCTGGAACGTCCATGATCTGTCGCGCAAGAGGACACCAGGCGCTCTTCCCGAATGAATTCAGCCAGAAGGCCATCGCCTATCATCGTACGGTTTTGTGGATACGGGTGTAGCTTTAATACAGAAGCACTTGGTATATGAGATAGAGGGGAACGGAAACACCATTGACAAGATGAAACGAACTGGGCTTCGATGCAAGGCGGAAAGCCATTTCGGCGGAGAATTTTGAATCCTCCTTTAACATCGGCTCTACCTCTGGCGTTTCGGTCTCGGCCAGTGAGGGGAAAATTTTCCGGGCAAAGGTTTCCCTGGCGGCTGTGCAGGTGGTTAAAAAGGCGGTGGTGGTGGAAGTGATCGTGACGTCAATGTGGCCTTCATGAGCCGGCAAGCCGGAAAGGGCCACCCATCTTCGGTGGTGGCAGCCTGCCACCGTTTCGCTGTGAAGAATCAATAGGCCAACCGACAACACCAGCCATACAATGACCCGCTGAAAGGTAAACAACGCTTTGGTTTTCAGTGTTGACCCGCAATGCATATTAACTCTCGCGGTGGTTGCCGGCGCAAGGACTTGTTTGGCGGTCATTGCCCGAGCGCCTGCAGATCTCTGCGAGGCTACGGCGATGCCTCTTGGATAAAAGCATTGACCGGTGGCGCACAGGAGATCATTGTCGGCTACGATGTCAGTGGCGTCCGTTTATTTTTCATCATCATCCAGCTTGGCCAGCGCTTTGAGCAACCCCAGCGGCGACTGCTGCATGGACAGTTTCTGAATGGCATCCATGCGCTTGCGGTTGCTTTCGAATTTCTTCTGAAGCCTGGCATGATAGGCCTCCTTGAGCGCATCCACCAGCTTATCGAAATCGTACGGCTTCTCCAAAAATTTGAATGCGCCTAACTTGGTACACTCGACCGCCGAATCAACGGTTGCGTGACCGGTCAGCATGATGATTTCAATAAATTTGTGGTTCTCTTTAAGAATTTTCAGAACCTGAGTGCCGTTCATACCCGGCATTTGGAGGTCAAGAACCGCCACATCGAAACCGCCCTGCATTGCCGCCTGAATGGCCCCCTCACCACTATCCGCCGTTGCGACTTTAAATCCTTTGATGGCCAAGCGGTCCGCAACAGCCTTTAAAAATTTGATTTCGTCATCCACCAATAGGATTTTTATCGTATTTTCCTTTTCCATGGGTCCTCCGCATATTGGCGTTAGTGAAATTTAGGTTGACTCTCTCTGGACCGGCCGCATACCGCCGTCATCTGTTCGTTCCGCTGAATCATCAACCACGGCGCCTGAAAAAATGTTTGCCGGTACGTATAGTTTCAAATGACGATTGGATCGATCCCAATCGATAGAGACCGCTATCGACGCGGCAGCCCTTTTGAGCGATGGGTCTGGAAATACCTGGAATTCTTTGATTCTTAAGCTCGAAAATTCGATCATCCAACCCTTAGAAGAATTCGAACCGACGGCGATGTCCAGCACGGAGTTCGGTCCCGCATTCTTAAAATGTTGATAGACAAGCTCGTAAACAATTGCCTGAAGCACAAACGGAGACGTCTCGGCCACAGGGGATGGGCCATTCCATGGCGCCAGTCGGGTTTTTCCAGCAAAGGAGAGATAATTGGATAAATGGCAAACCAGATCCAAGAGTTTCATGAGATCGATGGAGACGATCGGTGTATCGACGCTGTGGGAAAAGCGATTCATCTGTCGAATCGTGGTGAATCCACGCTGAATCTCCTCCATGATACTGTCGGTGCTGCTTTTTAACATTTCGGGATCGACAGGCGTCCCCTTGGAGGCCATCTCCGACAGGTCGCCCAGCAGTCCTGCCGTTTCAGAGATGATCGCCAAGATGTTTTTCAGTTCATGGGAAATCGATGCATTGACCCGCCCGAAAAATGCCAGGCTGTCATAATCAAACAGCTCTTTTGCTTTTAGCATATCCCGTCCTCACAATGGAGTTCCTTCCTCTCATCAGCCGCGATGAAGCCCCTGTCGCCTATTAAGGCTCATCGACACGGTCCGCTTCGCCAAGATGATCGAGGGCTTCAATAAGTGCTTCGATTTTCAACGGCTTGGGAAGATAACCGTCCGCCTCTTGGGCACCCACCTGGTAATCTGCATCCGATCCATGTCCGGTCAGGAAAATGAAATTCATGCGGGAATCCACGGCATTCAGTTTACGCCGCAACTCAATGCCGCCAATTCCCGGCATCTTGACGTCGAGAAGGGCCACGTCGAAGCGGTTGCCCTCCTCGACCGCTTTTAAAGCCTCGACTCCGGAAAAGAACACTGAGGCTTCGATATTCCTGAGCCTAAGGCGTTTGGCCAACATCGTGGCAAATTTCTGTTCATCGTCCACCAGCATTATCTTCATGACAAAGAATCCTTCCGAACATTCACGGGTAGCGTGACCACAAACATCGTCCCTTCTCCCGGGTGGCTCTCAACGGAAATATTTCCATGCAGTTTTTTGACCAGACCATATGTGATGGACAGACCAAGCCCGGAACCCTGCCCTTCTTTCTTCGTCGTGAAAAACGGGTCGAATAGCTTTTTGAGGTGGGCCTCTGAGATGCCACACCCATTATCCCTGATGGCAAGGCGCACGGAGGATTGCCCCTTCATTTCGGCACGGATATCCAGAAAGCATCCGTTTTCGACAGCCTGAAAAGCGTTGTTGACCAAATTGAGAATGATTTGCTGCAGTTTCCCCCGATCGGTTTCGATCAGGGGAATTGTTTCAGGAATATCGACATGGATCGTGATGTTGCGGTAGAGGGCCTCTTTCTTATGGAAATTGAGCACATCATCGACCAAGCATTTCAAATCAACGCACTCGGTTTGAACGTCGAAACGCCGGGCAAAACCAAGTAATTGCCGGGTAATGGTGCCGCAACGCTCCACGGCCTCGATAATGGAGTCGATGTGCTCCACGAGCTCCGGATCCCCCCGGTACTGCTTTTTGATCGTAAACAGGTCCCTGACATAACCGGCGGTTTCATTGATCAGAGCCAATGGATTGTTGATTTCATGGGCCACGCCGGCAGCGAGTTGGCCAATGGAGGCCAGTTGGGCATTGCGTTCCGCAACCATCATGGTGCGGGCTTTTTCCCGATCAGATTGAATAAGCTTGTTGACCATGGATGTTGAGATCATGATGATTACCGCGGCAATGATGACGGCACTGGCCGCAAGAAACCAGTTGATCTGGCGGCG
The DNA here is from genome assembly GCA_050124295.1 of Desulfobacterales bacterium. Lineage (GTDB taxonomy): Bacteria > Desulfobacterota > Desulfobacteria > Desulfobacterales > UBA5852 > JABZFP01. The sequence continues at coordinate 7,028 of JASFFM010000002.1, forward strand.
AAGATCCAGCCAAACTTTCATCATACCGGCCTTCTGTTTGACGACCATCAAAACGAAAGATGTGGGGGCGAATTTTGTGCTGATATAGGCATACCCGACCACAATGGGTTGTCCTTCGGGGCTCGTGGCCATCAAGGAACGGGTACGCTCAACATAGGGCGGCACGCTGATGGTGCAGTAATTGGAAGCGGCATCCTTATAAACGGACGGGGTCTGAAGCACGCCGCTAGGATTGGTCAGAAAAATATCCGCATGTTCACCCGGTTTGAAGGCCGTTAGGGTCTGAATCAGTCGCGCAGTCTCCAAAGTGGCGCGCAGCACGAAAAAGCGCCCGTTGGGTCGCAACGATTTGACGGCCACGACGATATGGGGCACGTCGCGATAACCGGAAAAAATTTCGCTTACACAGGCATTGTGTTGCTGGCACTCCATAAACCAGGGCTGTGCACTGTAATCCTTACCCTCCAAATGGTAGGGGCCCGCATAAGCCACCTGGGTGCCGGTGTCCGCAATCACGCTCAGATCCGTCAAACCGCCGAATCCCAGCTTGAGGTTTCCCAGAACCTCGGCAAGAAATTCGGGATTCGATAGTTTGGCATAGCTCAATTCGTTGACCGTGAACGTAAGGGCGGCCAGTCGTTCTTCCAGAAAATAGGTCACCGCCCGCCGGGCGTTGGATGTCACGCGCTCCGTTCGCAAAAGAGATTCAGAGTCGATGGAGCGGTCAATCAGCTGATAATAGGTGAGCGTCATAAAAACCAGCGGCAGCAGAGCCGTGGCTAAAAGGATGAATATGCCCATTCCCCACATTTGACGGTAATCCCGAAACGCGGAATAGGGCATCAGATGCTCATCATCCTGACTTTGGAATTTGGGCAGCAGCAATCGCAACCCACGTCTTAGCCCGCTTGTCATGTGTGTTTCTCTCTAATTCCAGCCATGATGGCCAGCAAACGATCAATATCCAGCGGTTTATTCATAAACGCATGCGCTCCATGGGACATACACTGCTGCCGATCGTGTTCCGTCCCGTGACCCGTCAGAATGATCACCGTGGTTTCGGGTCGGCAGGTTTTGATTCCTTTCAGCACCTCCAGACCATACAAGTCCGGCAGGCGAAGATCCAGAACCACCGCGAGAATATGCGCCCCGGCCACTGTGTCAAGGGCTGTTTTCCCATCATAGCAAACCTGGCAAGTCAGCCCCCGCAATTCAAGGCGTCTGCCGAGCATATTGGCATAGCGCTGTTCATCATCGACAATGAGTATATCAAAGTGTTTCATTTTGATACATTTATTAGGGTTGACTCACGGTCAAACATAATTTATATGAAACATATATAAGATTTAGTTTAATTTGTAAACACTTTTATGGAGGAAATGGCTAAATGTCGAACATCCGAATAAAACCACTTAGTCGCTGGCTCTGGATCCCCGTGTTCTCATGCATGCGTTGCCCTGCCATTGCCTATGCAACGGCGTCTGCCGTCAACAGTCCTCCAACACATCCCTGGTGGTTCTGGCCGGTGATCCTTTTCTTTTTTTGCCTGGTGCTGGGCGTTTTGGCGGTAATGGCTGGCGTCGGCGGTGGCGTCCTGTATGTTCCCCTGGTAAGCGGTTTTTTCCCTTTCCATATCGATATCGTCAGGGGGATCGGATTGATGGTCGCCCTGGCAGGTGCGCTGGCCGCAGGCCCCGGTTTGCTGCGCCGCAATCTGGCCAATCTCCGGCTGGCGCTCCCGGTAGCCCTTATCGCGTCGGCCTGCTCCATCGTCGGAGCGCTGCTCGGCTTGTATCTGTCCCGGCTCAATCCCAACATCATTCAGGCCTGCCTGGGGGCGACCATCGTTGGCATCGCCCTTCTGCTGCTGTTTTCAAAAAATACCGAGAAGCCGGTGGTAAGCAAACAGGATGCCATCGGTCTGGCCTTGGGTCTTCAGGGCGCCTACTGGGATGACGGCGCGCGCGAAATCGTATCCTGGAAAACCCATCGGACCCTGCCGGGATTATTCATGTTCATTCTGATCGGTCTTCTGGCCGGCATGTTCGGCCTGGGTGCCGGTTGGGCCAATGTGCCGGTACTGAACCTGCTCATGGGTGTTCCCCTCAAGGTCTCCGTGGCCACCAGCAAATTCCTGCTTTCCATTACCGACACGTCGGCGGCATGGATCTATCTCAATCGCGGCTGTGTCATTCCGCTCATCGCCGTGCCGTCCATCGTGGGCCTGATGCTCGGATCGATTTTAGGGGTGCGCATTCTGGCTGTGGCCAAGCCCAAATTTATCCGCTACATGGTCATCGCCGTGTTGCTATTTGCCGGCTTGAAGGCCTTGGACAAGGGCTTGGGCCTTGGGTTTTTGGGATAGGCAACCCATTTGCTGCAACGATCAACACCAAAGGGAGATAACCGCAATGCCACCTATGGATAAACAATCGCTTAAGCCTTCCCGGGAGCAGATCATCTACGCCAATTTGTTGCTAATGGGCATGGTCGCTGGTATTATCATCATGATCATCACCTACCTGATATATTCAACCGGGATTCTGCCGCCCCATGTAGACATGCAACTGGTTACCGCCAACTGGGGCAAAGGTATTCATGAATATTTGGAAATTACCCATTCGCCCCACGGATGGGGTTGGACTGCCCTTTTACTGAAAGGCGATTTCCTGAACTACATTGGTTTCACCCTGCTGGGCCTCATGACCATTTTCTGTTATCTCGTTTTGGTCAGAGGCTTTATCCGCAAGAAAGACTGGATTTTTTCCGTCATCAGCATTCTGGAAATCGTTGTTCTGTCTCTGGCGGCATCGGGTATTTTCGGAAGCGGCGGGCATTAAACCAAACCCGAAACCCAACCACTCTCCCTTTGGGCATAAAGGAGTAGGTTAACATGAGTAAAGAAAAAGTGAATATACTGCTGGTCGATGACAACCCCAAGTTTCTTGCCTCCGCAGCCGAGCGTGCCAAGATCAAAGGATTCAACGTATTCGCGGCCGAAAACGGCAAGGCCGCTTTGGCCATCGCCAAAGATACCCCCATCCATGTAGCGGTGGTCGATCAGCAGATGCCGGACATGGAAGGTCTGGTCGTTATCACCAAACTCAAGGCGATGGTGCCGGACATCCGTACGATTCTGTTGACCGGACACGGCGACGAAAAACTCAAGGAGGCCACTGAGGCGCTCAATTCGACCTATTTCGACAAGGAAGAGATGGGCCGCTTCTGGGAATTTTTGTCGAATCTGCCGCTGGGCGGCATCAATATCCTGCTGGTTGACGACAACGAAAAGTTTGTCACTGCCTTGGCTGAGCGCATCCGACTTAAAGGATACGAGCCATTGATCGCGCTGAACGGTCGTGAGGCCCTGGAAATTGCCTCCAGCAACAAAATCCAGATGGCCGTAGTCGATCAGAACATGCCGGACATGGACGGTCTCGTGGTCATTACCAAACTAAAGGAACTCGACCCCACAACCCAGACGCTGCTCCTCACAGGTCACGGTGATGACAAACTCAGGGAGGCGACCCAGGCACTCAACTCCAAGTACTTCGAAAAAGAAGAGATGAATAAATTCTGGAGTTTTATCCGCAGGAATCTCCAACGACTGGAAAAACATATGGCTGCGGCGGGAATGGCTACAGGCGGTGACATCGAGGAAGCGATAGACATTGAGTCGGGTGGCGAACGCAAACGATAAACGGCGGAACATATACCGCGGCCGTAACCAATATGAATAGAATGTTGTTCGCCGTTTGCCTTATGGTATCGGTTGCCCAGACCATAGAGAAAGGTGCCCTGTTTTGCACAAGCGCACCAGAATTAGTCATTCCACTACCGGGACAGCTGATGATGGCCGGCAAGGTATCTTTAACCATTGCATTGATAAAAAACAGGAAACAAACCGGAAATGACGACCCAACCAAAACAGGTGCTTCTTGTCGATGACGAGGAAAAATTGCTCAGGTCCATCGCCCAGCGAATGAAAATCCTGGGGTTTGCGCCCCACACGGCAACGAACGGGATGGCGGCGCTTGAAATTGCCAAAAAACGTCCTATCGATCTGGCAATCGTCGATCTTCAGATGCCCGACATGGACGGCTTGGTGGTCATCACCAAACTCAAGGAAATTGATCCCCAATTGCGAACCGTTTTGTTGACCGGACATGGCAATGAAAAGGTTAAACAGGCCACCGAATCACTCAATTCGCTGTATTTCCAAAAGGAGGAGATGGGTGATTTCTGGCATTTCATCAAACAACTCAATGCCGATGGCCAAGTAGTGGTCATCCATCCCGCATCTACGCCGCCATCGGGCAAGAGCATACCGGTCAGCATCTCAGCATCGAACCGAACCGTTGGTTCCCGGCGCAAAGGGGAACACACCAGTATGAATGAACCCGCCATCGGTTCCCAAAAGGCCGCGCGTCACCCGGACAATATGGACCGTTTGCGGATTGTCGGCGAGACGGTTGCCATGCAGGAGTTGCGCAAAGCAATCGCTCGGGCAGCGTCCCTGGATTGTATCATTACCCTAAAGGGAGAACCGGGCAGTGGCAAGGAACTGGTGGCCCGGGCCATACATAATAGCAGTCGGCGTGCTCACAAGCGCTTTTTGGCAATCGACTGTGCTAATTTCAGCAACGCCAAATTGTCCGAACAGCTTCTCGGGTTTACGGGCGGCAAGCTTTATGAGGCCATCCGAACACGTTCGGGAATATTCGGGTCAGATCCTGTAGGAACGCTTCTCATCGATAATGTAGACACCATGCCCATCCATATGCAGGACCAACTCCTGAACGCGCTGACCATGACCGAAAGACGGGATGACAATAGGCCGAGCGATTACGGACTGAATATCCGTCTTATTGCCGCCTCGGAAACCGATCTGGCCAATAAAGTCAAGGCGGATCAGTTCAAGCAGGAGCTTTACGACCGCCTGAGCGTATTCGAACTGACCATTCCCCCGTTAAGGGAACGCAGGGATGACATCCCCCCGCTCTGCCGGTACTTTTTTGACAAGTACCGAAAGGAACTGAGCAAATCGGTTGATTCGATTGCACCGGAAGTCGTCGAGATGCTGGTCGACTATAACTTTCCGGGAAATGTACGGGAGCTCGAACATATCATTGAACGCGCTGTGATCATTGCCGATGGTAAAACGGTGATGCGCCAGCACCTGCCAGCGCGCTTTCTCGAAGAAAAAAAGCCGACGCGATTGTTGAAAGGCGACCTATTCACAACCTTGGCTGAGGTTGAAAAACGTCACATCTTCGAAATCCTCGATGCCACGCATGGCAACAAGTCCAAAACAGCAGAAATCTTGGGAATCAGCCGTGCGGCATTGTGGCGCAAATTAAAAAAATTTAAAGGCGAGGCGTTCGGACGATGAACCCGTTGTTTAAATTTTTTTTTCTGAAAAGCTGGCGGTCAAGGCAATCACGATGGTGTTCCTCGCCCCTCCTTGTACGTAAACAATGTTGAGGGATGATTCTTTTCTCTATTGGCCAACAATCAGGGAACGGCTGTCAGTCCTTATCATTGGGCCAGTCTCTGAATTAATTCAGCGGCCAAACCCAGATATGTCACGCGTTGGAGGCCTCCCGAGCAGGTCCTGCCGAAGCCCCGCGGTAGGCATGCGACCGCAAGCGCCTGATAACGCATGAAATGGATGCCGCGGGCTTGCCCGCCGGGTGAAAAGGGTGTGCGCTGCGTTCTGCAATTCGCGGGTCACCAAGGGTTACCAGACAAATTCGATGCAACCTTCCGTTAAGACACGGAGCAACTTCGCCCAAACAAGTGGGCATCAATATTTAGATGAAAAGTTCGGACTAAATTCTTTCAATAAGAGATACGCAAACAAATATGGTTTTGGGTTTAAAAAAATTTTGCCTTAGATGGGGTGCCAGAAAAGCAATTAAAGCTGTCCTTGTGATACGTTGAGACGATCCCAAAATGTTCGCGTTAGGCAAAATTCCAGCTTGACAGTATAAGACCTTTAATAGTTCAATTTAAGCCTGAGAGCATTGGCAGCAAGCATAAGCAAGACGGGTTTACCAATATCTTGGCGTTATGTGACGACTTTATCCAAGATTTGGATACCCGTCATCGTGATTTGAGAAGATTCAAAATTGCTGTTCTATCTTTTCCAATGCATCAAGGTCCCACTGTAAATCCATCGCCAGAAACAATTCTTTCGCCTTTTCAAGATATTCTTCAACGCCTATGCCATTTAACGCTTTATACTTGCTCTTATCTTCAAGAAAACGTTTACCGATTTCCATATAGGTTCGCGCAAGATCGGGACGGGCCGCCACGCGCTTACTTTCGGTGATGGCCTTTAGCCAGAATTTCACGGCTTTTTTTTTGCTTGTTGTTTAGCCAATAGAACGTACCCGTTAATCTGAAAATGGCTGAACGCAAGGCCGCATATTTTTTAGAATTATTGAGTATGCTCTTGCAGCTTTTGAATGCCTGTTGCCTGTATTGGGCAAAATGTGAGTTGTTGTTGGTAAGATATGATGCTTCTAACAGGGCAATATCATATGAAAACCTTGCGAAAAGATACGGCAAGGCATAAATGGGGGGAACGATCCCTTGTCGTTTATAGTATTCCTCTAATCGTTGCAGGGATTCTTCAGCTCCCGTTAAATCTTGGAGTAAAATTTGAATTTGCGCTTTATAACCAAGGGAAGCGAGTCTGAGCGGATCCGAGTCGATTTTATTGGCGACCGAAATATATTCCTCGGCCGATTTTAGCGCTTGGTAGAGCCTTCTGCATTGAATAAGGTACTGCGTTTCGCGGGCTAGTTTGTGAGCTCTGGCTGGTTCATATTCATAGCTATCGGCTATGTTGGCGAGTTTTTCAATTAACGGGTATGCCGTCTTGAATTCGCCCTGTTCCAGTTTTACGATACAGTGAAATATATTATAGGTTATGACTTCCCAGAGATTGCCGAGTTTTAAATTCTCTTCTAACAAAATGTCGTCATACTCTTGAAAATAGTCCCAATTCCCGGATGAGCAGTTATGTATCGATTTACATACATTCAGGAACAAAAGCTCTTTCAAATCCTTTTTATTGATACCGTTTTCAGCATGCGCCAGAAACCGATCGCTGATCCCAAATGATATGCCGGAGTATGAAAAAAAAGCACTACCCGTTAGAAGTAAAATGAACCCATGTTCAACCAGGCGCAAATCGAACCCCAAACTTTCTTTGATTAACCCAATGACATCGGCAAATTGTCGCTTGGGATCTATAATACTCAAAAGCTTGACCTTTCTAAAGCTTAGGTCAAAAATTTCATTGTCGCGACTGGTGGGTGTCTTCTTTATTTTTTTGGACGGGATATATAATTGCGGAATAACTTTAAGTAAATTGAATACAAGCTTTATTTGCACAAGCAGTTTGTTTTGTGGAGAATTTATTCCCCAACGGCTCAATACAATATCGAAATATATAAGAGCATCTTCATCACCTTTATTGTAAAGCGCGATAGCAATGTTTTTTTCGATTAGAGCAATTTTTTCAGGATCAGCCTTTTTGCCATATATATTTTGATATAAAGCCAGAGCCTCTTTATAGTAATTTAAGGCCTCACGTGATGCCGAAGATCGTAAAGCTTCTTCACCAGCCTTGATCATGTACTCTTCGGCTTTAGCGAAATCTTCCCCTTTACTATAGTGATAAGCGAGCATGCCATAGAACTCATGCAATTTATCTTTGAATACCTTCTCGATGGAATTGGCGACTTGAAGATGTATTTCTTTGCGGCTTTGCACCAGAATCGATTCATAGGCAACTTCTTGGGCAAGGGCATGCTTAAACAGATATTCTAATTCCTCCATTCTCCGACGGTCTCTAATGAGTTGAATATTTTTTAAATAGGACAGTCGGCTGTCGATATCTTCGATCGTCCCCCCAACCTCTGTTAGAACCTTATAAAAAAAACTCCGTCCGATGACAGAAGCAAACTTGACCAGGTTGCGGGTTATCTCATCTAATCGGTCGATCCTGGCCATGAGCACGTCATTAATGGTGTGGGGAATATCCATGGCGTTGATTTTGGCGGCCACTTCAAATGTGCCCTCTTTGGCAACAACCGCCCCCTCGTCGATCAATGAGCGCACTACCTCTTCAATAAAGAAGGGGTTGCCGCCTGACCGTTCAACGATTCGATTGACGACCGACAACTGAAGGCCCCTAATATTGAGCATGTTGCTGACCAGGATTTCACTCATGCGCACATCCAACGGCTTTAGTGCAATCTCGACATAATAAACAGCAAGATTTTCCTTGATGGTCTTAATAATCCGGTCGCCGGTTTTTTGGTGCCCCGGTCGAAAGACATTTACAAAAAGAACGCGATGCCCCTCGGCCAGGCGCATCAACGACTCCAAAAGTTCAATCGAGCTCATATCCGCCCAGTGAAGATCTTCCGTTACAATCACCAGCGGGTTTAGCTCGGTCGCCATGATTAATAGATCACGCACATTTTTAAGGATAAGCCTCTCCAGCGCTTCGCCTTCAATGCCTTCCACTCTTTGTGCATATCGGCCAGGTAGCTTCATTCTCATAAGGGTGGCTACAAAGGGCAATACCTCATGCAGATCCTCCGCGCATACGCGCCTTACAGCTGTCTCCAGCTTGATAAGCGCCGTCGCCTCGCTGTCATCCTCTCTGATTTTGGCCCACTGCTTTAAAAGATCAATAACGGGATGGAAGCTTAAATTCCGGCCCATTGACATGGCCCTTCCCTCAAGGAGGGTGATGCGATCCATTATCTCCCTGTTTTTTAATTCGGCCACCAGGCGCGACTTTCCGATACCGGCCTCACCAATGATGTTAACAACGGAACCTTCACCGTTAATGGTCTTTAAAACTTGAATTTCTAATAGGTTGAGTTCTTTTTCCCGACCCACCATCTCGGAAAAGATCTGCCTGTCTAAACCCGATTTGAGTCGCTCGATAGCATCGCCGAGCTCATAAACTTCTAAGGGTTCTTCCTTACCTTTAACCTTCACCTTGCCTAACGACCTGTATTTAAAATACACGCTGGTCTGTTTGTAGGTGTTTTTGGAGACCAGAACCGTTCCCGGATGAGCATTGCTTTCCATTCTGGCGGCGATGTTCACCGTGAACCCCGTGGCCGTATAATCGGCCCTCAGGTCATCTCCAATGGAGCCGATCACCACAGGGCCGGTATTGAGACCAGCTCGCAACCGAAAGTCTACTCCATACAAACGCTTGACCTCTTGACTATACGTATTCATGCTGTTGCGAATAGCGATTGCTGCGTGGCAGGCCCGTAGTGCATGATCTTCATGGGCCACCGGCGCACCAAACAGCGCCATCACCCCGTCGCCGGTGAATTGGTTAATCGTACCCCCATAGGCATGGATTTCATCCATCAAGATCCTGAAGGCGCCGTCCATAATCCGGTGGACTTGCTCGGGATCCAACTTGTCGGACATTGAGGTAAACCCCGCCACATCCGCAAAAAACACGGTCACCTGCTTACGCTCGCCTTCGATGGCGCTTTTATGGATCAGGATTTTTTCAGTTAAGAACTTAGGCGTATAGGGGTGCAGATGAGTCAGCTTTTGGGAAGTCGTGCCAGTTTCTTTTTTCAGATCACGACCGCATTCATGGCAGTATCTGGCCACATCCGGATTATCCGTTTGACACTTTAAACATTTCATTTTGGGAGCCTATGAAAAGTAAGTGATCAGGCCTTAAAAAAAGACGATATAGTCGGTCGATCAGTCTATCATCAAGCAGCCAGCACGGAAAGGCATCTCAAATATGAGCTCAGAGACAAAAATGATATCATTGATGGCCTGGTTGATTTCCAATCGGCCCTTTTGTTCCCGAGCCAATCATGTGTTCGGGAAGGTCTGGTTCGCTAAAATTCGTTTGCTTGCTGAAAGGACTGCTTAACAATCGGTAAATATCTGACATTTCCATGTTGCCGCTAAAAGAGCGAATGAGCTTATAGGACTGAATCGGGCGGCCAAATATACGTCGAAAAAAAAGAAGTGCATATCCTTTCATGCGGATGCGGTTTAATGCCTCACCGGGAAGTACGGATGCGTCGATGTCCGAGCATTTGAAATATTTGTACCAATCACGCTCATCGTCTATTATTCCGCCCTCCACGTATTCATTCCATAAAGGGGTTCCCCGGTGGACGCGCAAACGGTCAAAATTAAAGGTATCGATTTTCAATCGGGCTGCAAAGCGAAAACTCTCCATGATATCTTTTTCGGTTTCGCCGGGCGTGCCGATGATGAAAAATCCGTGGATCCGCTCAATTCCATTGTTTTTGGCTTCATCAACGGCGCGTTCGATTTGTTTCAAGGTCTGCTTCTTACCGAGTCGATCGAGGATTTTTTGCGTACCGGCCTCAATTCCAAAGGCCATGACTTTACAATTTGCTTTTTTCATTAAAGCAAATTGATCAATTGCGCTGGAATCGACCCTCCCTTCGCAACCCCAGTTGAAATTGAATTTGCGGTCGATGATCCCCTCGCAGATTTCTCTGATTCGATCGCTTCTAAGTAAAAAGTGATCGTCAACCAAATAAACGGACCGATAGCCCATATCATTCAGTTCTTGCATTTCACCTAAAACACTCTCCGCCGAGCGCAAACGCCAGCGACAATTTGAGTAAGCCGGGATGGTACAGTAAATACAATTGAACGGACAGCCTCTGGATGTTTGTACGGTGCAAAATTTATCGAGCGAGAAGACGGCAGGCACGTCAAGGGGTAGCGCTTCGATATACTCAACCGGCAAGGTGGTTCGGTCTGGATACGGAAAAAGGTCCAAGTCTTTTATCATCGGACGTCGTTCGTTAGAGATGATTTTATCACCATTTCGCCAGACCAGACCAGCCACAGTACTGGGATCTTCGATATTTTCGAGGTAATCCGGCAGAAGTTCTTCACCTTCCCCGATACCCACACTATCGACATATTTACAGTCTTTCAGGATTTCAACTGCATTCATCGAAGCAAACACCCCGCCCAAAATGATGGGCGTGGACGGTGCCACAATCTTCATTTGTTTGGTCATGCTTTGCGTTAGGGGGTATGTTGTTGAAGAGAGCAAAGACAACGCAATGACATCCGGCTGCTGTTGCTCAAGGTCCTTTAAAATGTGTTGGGTTGTCATCTGCGGGTGGCAGGTGTCGAACATGCGCACCCGATGACCGTGCTGGCGCAAAATGGGTGCGAGCGTTTGAATACCCAGGGGGGGGTATGCCATCACCCTGACATTCGGGCTGTCTGCCATTTTGGCGTTTAATTTTTCCGGCAGTAAATTGTAAAATTGTTCATCGCGAACACAAATTAGAAACACGTTCATGGCGTCTTTTCCCATTGATTGAGATTCGAACCCTCTATATTACAGCGGGACGTTCTCCTTTGAGATGCCGAAGTGTTTGCAAAGCTGCGCTTTGGCGGTATCGGCAGCTTAAAAGCGAGATTGAGGATTATCACCGCGTTGATTACCGAATTTCGCGCTGTCTGGATTATCAAAACGGCATTCAGGAGTTTGCATAGGCAGTCCTCGTACGGCAGATTAAATAACCAAAGACGGAAACGAGGAAAGACCATGCCGAATCTGGATTCAGTGTGGCGCCGGCGGACGGTTTGCTTCAGAGCTAATGAGCACTTGGTATGATGCGACCCTGTAAATCAAGGTGGGCCTTATTTAGCAGGGTCCATCACGAATTGTCAATATTATTTATAGGTTAAAGATATTCAAAATGACTTTAGGCTCGGAATTGATGGATTTGCGATGACCCTATTATTATTTACAGTTGAATGTCCATTGTCGATCTGGTGGCGGGATGCAAACAGACCAGAAAAACATATCTTTTCATCCTGATATTGAACGCGTTTGATGCCTCCATTGACAAGGCCCTAAGGAGCGCCGCGGTACGCATACGACCGCAAGCGTCTTATAATCCCAGAAAGAGATGCCTCAGGCTTGCCCGCAGGGTGAATTTGGCATGCGCCTCCGTCTGAAATTCACCACCCCCAGAAGGTTGCCGGACAGATGGACCACAACCTTCCGTCAAGGCCGAAAGCCAACTCACCCAAACAAATGGGCCTAATGATGTTCATGGTATGTTCGGGTGCCGATTGCCAACATACCAACCGGCCAACAACCATCTTTTACTGCCGGCAGTCATCCTGAAGGCTTATTGGAACGCGGGGAGTAGGCCCGGACTCCCCTTGATCAACGTTTTTTGAAAACAAACGCGATAGAAACGCCTGGCGGTATTCAACGTTTTACACCGTTGATAACAACCCTTGGGGCCGTGACAATGGAATCGTTACACGCATATCCAGAATTGTTTGTGGTTATTCCAATTTGAAGGAAACCTTTAATTTGGTGCGGTATCCGACGATTCTGTTATCTTCTAATCGCATATCCATTTGAACGACTTCGGCCACGCGCATATCGCGAATGCTGCGGTCAACGGTGGCGACAGCAGCTTTCGCTGCATCTTCCCAGGATTTTTCCGAAAACCCTACGACCTCGACGATTTTGTAAACACTATTATCCATGACCATCTCCTTTCCAAGTTGGGTTAATGAAATGACAACAAGGGCCTGGCGACGGGGTGCCAAGGCCGCCTTGACCAAAGAAATTCAGTCCATCTTTTTCTCAGAGTGGCCGCATGCGCTATTCATCGGGCAGGCCCTCGCGCTACGCATCAGGGTTGGTTGAAATCCTTGGGACTTATTCAAACAGCATTCCGCGCAAGCAAGCCTTGACAGGGTTGCACGATAAAATTTGGCAATCAGAACATAATTCGATATTTGGATTGCCGCTGGGATTTGTCAAGTTTTGCCCAAACGCATTATGACCATTGGTGGTAAGCGACCGCATATAAGCACCGCGGGAAAGAAGGCTGGCAAGCTCACCGAATATCTTGTACGGGAATCAATATTCACAAAATGATCGTTGGTTCCGTGATACCCTGTGAGGATCTTGCGCGTGAAATCCTGGAATTACCACTCTTTTTGCGCGTAAACCGTACGCGATAATGACAACCAAGATGCCCTTGGGTAAGGAATGACTGAAATGTCCTGCAGCAGCGGAAACCGATTGCCCCTTCCAATATTCATATGATCCCTAAAATCGTCGAAAGTTTTAATTGTGATTTCCTTATCGCTTTGCCCATCAGATTCCAGGATCAAACGATAAGCAATTGATAGCCGATCAATTTGAATCGCCGAGATTCCGTCTTCTCTCATCAAATATCGAGTATTTCATAAATCTGTTCTGTGACAGGCTTCGAATTATCGCACCAGGTCTCTCGGACACTCCGAACCAGTGTTTGATATGTCCCGGATTGTTCCTCTTTGTAATTGTCCAATGCGACCCTGTTTCTGAACAGTATGATCGCTCCATATTGAGATGGATCATTTTGATTGCGGAAAAATTCTACGCGACGAACACCGCTTACGCCACGCAGTTCCGATGCTGAAGTTTCCATCCATTTTTCAACATTTTTTCCTTCCAGGGCGTGGTACGTAACGACACGGATAATCATATCAAAGCTCCCTTTTTTTGTTCCGGGGTAAATGATGTGAAACTCGCCGTTTACAAACCTCAACAATGCGTTTTTAGCTTCGATTGAGCCTATCTTTAGAGCGGAAATGTCGTTGGAAGGTGCGCGTCAACAGCCTGCAAGGATTAGAGCGTTTATGTGTCGCTTTCTACTCCGAGGATAACTTAGGATGAGACCTTGAGTCGAAGCCTAGAATTAATGGAAAATATTACCGCGAGAACACATTGCAAGCGTATCATTTAGAGCTCGTCTTTGGGAAATCGACTCCGGAAGCCAAAAAATGGGCTCTCCCGCAGATATTTTTATGATGCAAAGCAGGTTATATTCGATCTTCGATTGGAGAGGGCGCCCGTATACAACCCCTTATCGGCTTGAAAGGCAATCGGCAGATCGATTGAGATGGTCCCAAATCAATCGAAGCCCGCCAACAGTTGTGATGGCGTGCCCCTGTGGGTAACAAAAAGATGATTGACGAAGGGCATCCCCATCTATGCTGATCAGGCAACAATGTTGCGATGATTCATTCCGATAAAAGAATATCCCTGAAACAATCGCCGATTCTTGCGTCAACCCCCGTAATCATTCCTGTTTGCCGCCCAGACCCCGGATAAAGGCCCGCACATTGCGGCCCAGCACATCATGATTGTAGCCGCCTTCCAGGATGCCGAAACACCCCCCCTGGTTGCGGGCCGCGGCCTGGCGAACCATGCGACCCAGCTCACGGTAATCATCGGTGGACAGCAAGCCGCCCCAGTCGTCCAGGTGGTTGTCGAAGCCGGCCGAAACCCCGATGATATCGATCCCTTCTTCCTGCAAAGCCAACGCACTCAGCTCCAGATAACGGTCGGCGGACGATGTCTCGGGATTGACGATCGTCACCCAGGACATGTCTCCCAATATATTGACGTTGCCGTCTCCGTAATGCAGGTCGAAATCCAGAATCAGGGCCCGGTCGATGCGCCGCTCCTGTTTCAAACGGGCTAGTGCCACAGCCATGTTGTTGAAGTAGCAAAACCCCCAACAGCTGTCCGCCGAAGCATGGTGGCCGGGGGGGCGAATCAGCGCGAAGGCGGGCGCTTGCAACCCGCTCTCGGCCGCCTGAAGGGCCCCGCCGGCGGCCAGGGCCGCAATTTCAAAAACGCCCTCCCGGCGAACGTCTTCGAGGTGACGCCCGCTGTGAACACGCAGAAGATCGGTCTCGGAGGCCGGCTGAATGGTCTGAAAGTCGACCTCGCCTTCGAGGGCCGCCACGACGGCCTCCATGCGACCGGCCGCCGCAGCGGGGTCGGCCGCATACACCTGATAGAACGCCTCATGGAAATATACTTTCATAAACGCCTCCTAAAACCTTCCTTCATCGACCATCGGGATATGCTACGGCCTGGTTCCAACGCCCCATTCCATAGCCCTAGCGGCGCTCAGGGGCCGATAACTTCCCGTCCGTATCGATGGGTTTTTAAAACAACCATCGTGCCAGACCCGAATGGCCGCCGTCCCCAGACCATGGCATGCGCTTTGAAAACCGTCAATGCCACTCTGCCGGAATATCGAAACCCATACCACACCCCCAACAACACCTGATCGCTAGATTCCGAGATCATCGACCGTCGGCCCTTATTTGGAGGTTCCCGGCGTTTTCATTGGCATGTGCCTTGCTCTCGAAGGCGATCTGAGGGTATGAAGTGGCATTGAATATGAAAGTGCACCGAATCACATCAGGGGGCGGGCGCCTGCGCGCCTACGAGACGGGAAACGGATTAGCGCTCTTTTTCGTCCACGGCATGTGGTGCGATCATCATATGTACGATGCCCTCTGGCAAGCCTTGCCCCCCATCTACCGGCTCATCGCTTTGGATATCAGGGGGCATGGCCAAAGTGAAGCGCCGCGGCATTCATGGTCGGTGTCGGATATCGCCAAAGACATCGCGGCCACCATGAAAGCGCTTGCACGGCCTCCGTCGGTGTTGATCGGTCACAGCCTGGGTGGCATGGCAGCTTTGCATGCGGCCCTCGCGAACCCGGGTGGCATGAGCGCACTGGTGCTGATCGGCATGTCCGCTGAAAGGGAGGCGCCGGAGCGCAAATCGCAACTGGAAGCTTTGGCCCTTGCCATCCGTGTGACCGGTATTCGGAAATGGATGATGCGCCATGCGGCGGAGCTTTTTTTCAGCCCGGAATTTTGCCGGGAGCACCCCAACACGGTTGCGGCATGGTGTGCCGGGGTGCGCGCCATGCGCAAAAGAGCCCTCCTGCAAGCGCTCCACGCGGTCAAGGAACGCCCGTCGATCATGGATCGCCTGGGTGAGATCGCCATCCCGGTGCTGGTGGTCTGCGGCGCCAACGACACCATCTCCCAACCGGGGCATGCCCGGGCCATGGCCAAGCGCCTACCCGGCGGCAATCTGGCCATTGTTCCCGCCGCCGGCCATGCCCTGCCCTTTGAGCAGCCCCGGGAGCTTGCCGTGCTCATCCGCCGGTTTGTTTCCAATCACCACCCAAGCAAACCGTTCCTAGAGGGATCGCCATGACGGCCTGGACCCAGTTTCGCCTGAAAAACAGCATGCTTCTGGCCGCAGTGGCCGCCAACATGCTCGGCGGCCTTTCCATGGATATACTCATTTTAATAGGAGATGCACCGCCGCCCCCGGATATCCTGCGCGTGGCCACTTACCTGGACCTGACCTTCATGCCCGTCGCTTTTCTGATTATGATCGGATTCACCCTCTGGTACGAGATGCCCATGCGTCGGTTCATCCGCTGGCGCGCGGGGGGGCGGACCATTCCAGGTCATTTGCGACGTCTGGCGCAAAAACGGCTGCTGAATGAACCATTCATGCTCATCATTGCTTCCGGATCGCTGTGGTTTTACGGAACCATCCTTTATCCGGGGTTGTTCTGGATCAGCGGCGCCGACTCCCTCGAGCTCCAACGGGCCTTCTTCCGCAGCCTGGGTAACGGGTTGATCACGGTCGTGGCGGCCTTCTTCCTGCTGGAGAGTATCCTGCAAAAATGGCTGGCACCGGTTTTATTTCCCAATGGCGATCTTTCCAAGACGCCCCGGGTATTCCGTATGCGGCTCGGCATGCGTCTGGGTGCCCTGCTGCTGGCCTGCAATGTCGTGCCCCTGTTGACCATTGTCGGCGCCACGCTGCGCATTACCGAGGTGGCCGCCAACCAGGACATGCTGGTAACGATGATTCGCCGGGCCATCATTGTCGATGCCAGCGTGTTTATCATCGTCGGCGCCTTTTTGACCGGTATGGTCTCCCGCAACATCTCTCAGTCCATGGATGCCATCATTGGCGTGCTAAAGCGCATCCGCAACCGCGACCTGGACAGGAAGGTGCGGGTCACCAGCAACGACGAAATCGGCTACGCCGGCGATGTCATCAACGAAATGGCCGAGGGCCTCAAAGAGCGCAATGCCATGCGCCGGTCGCTGGCCCTGGCCCGGGAGGTGCAGCAGCTGCTGGTACCCCCGACCGACATCGAAACGCCCGAAGGCTTCCAAATTGCCGGGCGCAGCGTCTATTGCGACGAGACCGGTGGCGACTACCTGGACGTCTTCCCCT
Organism: Desulfobacterales bacterium; assembly: GCA_050124295.1. Taxonomy (GTDB): domain Bacteria; phylum Desulfobacterota; class Desulfobacteria; order Desulfobacterales; family UBA5852; genus JABZFP01. The sequence goes on from JASFFM010000002.1 coordinate 24,192, forward strand.
TGGATATCGGCGGCCGGCCATGCATGGCGCTGGCTGTGGGGGATGTTGCCGGCCACGGCGTCTCTTCGGCCCTGCTGATGGTTACGGTGCGTGCCGCGCTGCATCAGCGGGCCATCCTGGCAGGGTCGCCGGCCCAGATCGTCACCGATGTCAATCGCCAACTGGCCCGGGATGTGGAGGCAAGCGGACAGTTCATGACCCTTTTCTTCGTGGTGCTCGATCCGAACAACCGCTCGCTGGGATGGGTGCGGGCAGGACACGACCCGGCCCTGCTCTACGATCCCCGGCGTGACATGTTTAACATCCTCAAGGGTGAGGGTATGGCACTGGGTATCGACGCCGGCTGGCCCTTTGTCTCCTATACCCGCACTGCATTCGAGGAGGGCCAAATCCTTCTGATCGGCACCGACGGGATATGGGAAGCCCGCAACCGCTATCGCGAAATGTTTGGCAAGCGGGCCCTACGCGGCCTGATCCGCCAATATGCGCAACTCGATGCCCGGCATATACGGGACGAGATCTTCAAGGCGCTAAGCCAATTTCAAAAGAATACCCGGCCGGAAGACGATATCACCCTGATGGTCGTTAAAGCCGGCCCCAAGCGCCCATGATATAGCCTTGCAGAGGGCGGTGACGGTCATCGCGGACAGGCCCCTTCACCAAAGGGAAACGCCGCTCGTCGCTCGGCACCATTCGGGGAATGGTCCACAGGGCCTCTTCGGGGGCGCCACCCGCGGCCCAAAACCTGCCCGAGACAGGGCGATTGATTTCTCCCCCAAGGAGCTGTAGGTATGTCCTACCTTTCCTGATCACGATGCCCTCGACACCCCATTGGGAGTGCGCCATGTCGGAACGCTATCGGTTCAATCGCCTGGAGTTGGCCGGATCACTGGGTGATCTGGGAACCCTTCTGCCCATGTCGATTGGCATGATCGTAATCAACGGCATGGACCCCATGGGCATGCTGCTGGCCATCGGTTTGTTTTATATCTTATCGGGGATCTATTTCGGGGTAACCACCCCGGTCCAGCCCATGAAGGTCATCGGGGCGTATGCCATTGCCATGGGTCTGGCCCCAGAGCAGATTTTTACAGCCGGTGTTTGGATGGCCGGATTGCTGCTGGTTATCGGGGCCACCGGCTTGATCGACGCTATCGGGCGCTATGTTCCTAAAGCGGTCGTACGAGGGGTGCAGCTTTCCACGGGCACCCTGCTCATGGCCCAGGGCACGCGCTTCATTATCGGGCAATCCCCTTTTCAGCTCATGCGGGGCGCATCCGAACCCTATCTGAAACTGCAGACGATCGGCATGGTTCCCATCGGCATCGTGCTGGGGATTGTGGCCGGCGGCATCGTCCTGCGATTTATCAACGACCGCCGCTTCCCGGCCGGTTTGCTGATCGTTGTCGGTGGGGCCCTCGTCGGTTTGATCTTCGGCACCCACGAGGGCCTGGACAAGCTGGCCTTCGGGGTCAGCCTACCGCATTGGCTGCCTTTTGGGTGGCCGGGGCATGCCGACTGGATGATGGCGCTTTTTGTACTGGTCCTGCCCCAACTCCCCATGACCTTGGGCAATGCGGTCGTGGCCAATGCCGATTTGTCAAAGGATTATTTTGGGCGGCGCGCGGATCGGGTGACCTATCGGGCCTTGACCATCAGCATGGCCCTGGCCACGATGGGCAGCGCCGCAATGGGCGGCATGCCCTTGTGTCACGGTGCCGGGGGGCTGGCGGCCCACTATCGCTTCGGGGCCCGCACGGCGGGCTCCAACCTGATCATCGGCGTCATCTTCATTGCCCTGGGCGTTCTGTTGGGTGCCCATGCCCTGGCCGTCATTTATCTGATTCCCATGGCTGTCCTGGGCGTGATGCTGCTATTTGCGGGAAGTCAACTGGCCTTGACCCTTATCGATGTGCGGGCACGTAAAGATCTATTCGTCATTCTCACGATGCTCGGACTAACCCTGGCCACCAATCTGGCGGTAAGCTTTGTGATCGGGATCGCTCTGGCCTATGCCCTCCGATCGCAGCGTTTCGATATCTGAGCCGTGGAATGGTGGTCCGGCGCAATGGCGATCGCCTTGGGGACGTGTGCCAGCCCCTTAAGCCGCAGGCGAAGTCATGACATGGTCAACAAATAGCTTCGCAGGTTGACCCGGCGGTTCTGCAACCCGAATTTGACCCGCAGATTCTTGCGGTGAAAATTCACCGTAGCCTCGGAAATGTTGAGAACCTGGGCGATTTCTTTGCTGCTCTGGCCATCTTTGATCAGGGTCGCGATCTGCATCTCCTGGGGGGTCAGGATAATGTCGGCATTGGCAATATTCTGCAGCAGCGGTGAAATGATGTCTTGCAGGTGCGTATCGACAATTTGCACGAGCGTCTGGTCGCGCGGCCGCAAGCGGGCCTGCTTCAGTTTCTCGAGATAGGGCAGCACCAGGCCCTTGACGTTGGAGAGGACTTTGCGCTCCAGTGCCTGTCGGTCCCGATCCCGCTGTTCGAGCAGCACCTTGAGGGCAATATTGGATTCTTCTAAACTCTGGGCCTGATCGTTGAGGGCCTTGCGACTTTGCCGCAAAGCCTCCTCGGTGAGCTTTAGGGCCGTAATGTCTTCATGGCTGACAACGATCCGAAAGGGGGTTTCCCCCGACGTGCGAACCGCTCGCATGTAGTACCAGTGTTTGCCGGAAGGCGCATGACAAGGATAATCATAAAGAAATTCATCCACCTCGCCTTCGATCACCTGACGAATGCCTTTGGCCACATTGTGGGCATCGCGCGCCCCGGGCCCTTCGGCCGCATCGCAAAGCAACAGATAGTTGGTGCCGATGGAATGATCGGCGTCGCTGGCGTCATTCTCGGCGGCATAACGCCGCCAGGCCTTGTTTGTCTCCAGGATAACACCGTCCGTATCCAAAATGGCGATATGGGCCGACAGTGCATTGAGGATGGTGGTCGCCAGTGGCTCCATGGCTTTGCGTTTGGGCATCGCGAAGTCCTCCTTGGGGCGTAAACTACCCCCGAAAGCCCATAAGTCAATACCGATTGTCCCTGCCCCAGGGACATCACGAGAGAGCGGCGCTGACGATCGGCCTGGTGACAAAGAAGAATTGCGCCTTATGCTTTATTGGTAATAGGATTCGGTATCGATAGTATGGTGCCCTGTTTCCCATCTTTTACCCCCTCTGACAATGAAAGGACCAAATGATGAAAAAAGTACTGGTGGGCTATGTCAGTCGAACGGGTAATACCGCCCATATGGCAGAATTTATCGCCGAAGGCATCCGCTTCAGCGGCCACGAAGTGTCCGTCCAAAAAATCGCCGACCTTCAATCTGAAGCCGATTTGGCGGGATTCGACGGTTATGTGTTCGGATGCCCGACGTACCACCGGGACCTGGTTGGAAGCATGAAAACATTTCTCTTTGTGGCGCAGAAGCAAAACCTGGTCGGAAAAATCGGCGGCGCCTTCGGGTCTTACACCCACAGCGGCGAATCGGCCCAAATGATCTTTGAAACCATGCAGCATGTCTACAAAATGGACATGGTGGATCTGGGTGCCTTGAATATGAAAGAGCACACGGTGAAAACCGATGATGGCGCCCGGGCCTGCCAGGAGTACGGCAAAAACATCGGCCAGAAACTCAGCTAGTCGTCCATGTTGGCGGGCACGGCGTGTCAGTCGTCGTGCCCCGTGACCACCTTCCCCGATCTTCGGTGACCCCTTAGCGGCGCTCCAAGCTAGCCTGGATAGGGTGACCTTTACGGGCCAATCGCGCCCTGAGGCCATATAAGGCCCGCCGCGGCAGGTGGTTGAGGCCCAATCAAGTCCCTCCACCGACCCCAGCGCCTTAAAACGCATCAAGCATCCGCACCTGGATACCGATCGACTTTAGCCCGGACATGTCCTGAAAATAGGGATGCCAATTGGTATGATTTGTCGAAACGAAAGCGCACGGGGCCTGGACGTGGTTTGCCCACACCGACAGTCCCGCCCGGCAGGCAGTTTTTTACCGTTGGTGTGCCCATTCGAAATGGCCATCATCGCTTTTTCGGCGTCGGGGCGATCGATTTGCGACCCGACGAATTTATGAGGATGGATCAGTTGGGCGCCAATTGGTCGCTGGAGACCCGGGCTTTTCTGGTTATTCCCGAATCCCATAATGCGAATGAGGCCCCGCGCCTGAAGATCATGGCCGCGGGAAACCGGGCCAGCCACGCTAAAGGCGGCCTTTTAAAAAAGGGCCGGATCCTACCTCGCTATCCCCGATGCCCATCAACGTCGGGCCTTGGCCCTTGCCATGCAAACCGCCGCGAGCGGCCACATGGCCCTGCGATAGGCGGGATCGCCTTCGCGCCTGGCCTTCGCGAGATTCAAGCCACCGGTGGATGAAGCCCTGCGCTCGTGTCAATTGTCCCCCCAAACCGCAGTAGTGTCCCTCTCCGAGCGGGTTGGCGAAAACGTTCGCGAGCAAACCCATCCTATTGACCGCGTGACCGGCCGCATCGCCGCTCTGCTTCTGACCCTGGTGTTTCGCGTGGGATGGATCGGCGCGCAGACCCCACCCCGCCCCCTATGCCTCATGGTCCAAGCCTGGGAGAGACTATCGACCGGCGATTTCAGCGTTCGTCTAAACCACCCCAACGGGGAGGAGCAGGACACCCTGATCGAAGCGTTTAATCATATCGTGCCGCGGCTCGAGGCCCACCGGCATCTGAGCCTGTCCATGGCATTGGCGCAGCAAATCCAACGCAATCTGCTGCCCTCCAGGTCACCTGCATGACCAGGGCCGGAGCTGGCCGGGGACAGCCACTGCTGCGATGCGACCGGCGGAGATTTTGATGATCTGTTTAAAACTGGCGCTCCCGGGGGGCAATGTTTTGCCGTGCTTGTGGGGGATGTTTCCGGGCACGGGGCGGGCTCGGCGCTTCTGATGACCACCGCTCGGGCCATGGTCTACGATCCGCCAAAGGATCGCTTTAGGGCGCTGTCGGGCGAGGGCATGGCGCTGGGCATCGAAGAGGGGGATGCCTTGCGCGCCCCGCATCGCCGCCATGGGAGAACCGGGGCAAAGGATGCCGTCTTTAATGCCGCTTCCGGTTTTACCGGGCCGGGCCAGGACGACGCCATTACCCTGGCCGTAATCGAGCTGCTCTGATCGTGTCTCAAGCCCAGCCAAACCATTTTTTTAGCAGCGACGCGTATCTCGCCCCGACCGTATCCGGATGCTTCCCAAGCGCAGGGTCTGCCTGGGGCCACCATTCCAGGCCTTGAAACCGGCAGGGCAGATGCTTTTCGAGGAAAGGAACAAGATCCTGTTCCAGAATGGTTTTTTTCTGGCCCATGGGGGATCGGAAAGCGATCTGAAACTCTATCACCAACCAGTGCTCGATGCCGTCAACACATGCCAGACAGGCCGGCGTAAAACGCTCCAGGCGGTTTCCGAACAGCGCACTCAGCTTCGGCTCCTGGACTGAAGCGAAGCGCTCCTGCAAGAGATCTTTGACGGATGGATCCGCTTCCGCATCGATAATGAAGGTGAGCACCAATTCTTCCCCCCGATAGGCACGGGGCTTTTCAGAGACCTTCATGAGACCCGCGATCGGGGGGCCATTGTCCACGGGCAGTGAAAAACCTGCAAAAGCAATCATACCCTCACGCGATTTTACGGCTTTAATGGCTGCGGTGGCATCGAAGATCGCGGACGCCGCTCGTTTGTCCCGCATGGCGGTCTCCCTATTTAGTTGAAAAGCACTCTGTGCCCGTGCGGGCCCCATCGATGGCAATGATGCGCCCGCCTTTCGTGCAGGTTGGTGGCGGAGCGTTTTGCCAATTAGCATTAACAGTAGAACATCCAAACCGTCCTGACAATCCGCCGGGATCGATCAGGATCCATCGATCGCGCCACTTTCCCCGGCATTATCCGGTTTTGATCGTGGTCATCGCGTCCTTGGCATGACTTCGCCCGAATACCGCGGGGGTGTAAGGGTGATCGAAGAAATGCGGTATCCTCGTCCACCGCTGCGGTTGGCAGGGGGGCAAGATCGTTTCCCGCGCGGGGCTTTAGCGCCTTGCCGGCGGCGGCAGGCCACCCGTTTGCCATGCCCACCATGCGATCACGACCGGCGCGCATCCAATGGCCCGGCTCTGGGTCATGTTCGGCCTTTTGGCGCCCAGTCCCAATAAAAAAGCTCGCCGGATCACAAAAAAAAGCAGGGCTAATGCCCTGCCTTAACTGACAACCTGCGGTGACGGTGGAGAGAATTTTTAGGGTTTCAATTTCCTGCGGCCCAAGCGCGCCAAACCGGCCATGCCGATACCCAGCAACAGGATCGTCGACGGTTCGGGGACCGGTGTGCTGTACCCGGCCACAGCATCATCATTTCGGGAACTCAAAGCACCGATAAAGCCAATGCCTTGGACCCTATCATTGATACCAAGTGAATAAGCGCCGGCAAGGGGGCCTTCGCCGCCGATCGCCGCGAGCAGGGAGGCTTCGAATGATCCAAAGCCACCGTCCAACAGCCCATCGCTGAAGTCACTATCGTAGGCATCGTAGCCTTTTTCTCGGTATTTGGCATTGGCCGGCCCTTCATACCGGAGGTCGACTTGTCAATGGTCACAAACGTCCTATTATTTAGAGCGTCGGCAAAACAAACGCCCAATCTGACCATCCATTACAAAATCAAGGCTTTGGGAGGAACCATGAGATCATTATTGGATCGACCCCCGACGTGGGTTGTGCTGGCTCTGCTGTTGATGCTCATCCAACCGGTTGTCGCGCCGGCGGAGGGTCCTCAGGACATGGGCGGATGGGAGCTGGACGCCCCTTACAACCAGCTCTATGACGCCCGCGAACTGGATTCTTTCAAGGGGTATGTAAAACAGGTTTTTACTGTCATCCCCATGCCGGGCATGGCACCGGCAACCGCCATTCTGGTGGAAGAAGCCAAAGATAGTGTCAACCTGGTCCATATCTGTCCGGAATGGTTTGCCGGGCCGCAGGATATTGGTGTCCGACGCGGTGACCGCGTAAATGTAAAGGGAGTATGGGCCGAAATCGACGGCGAATTCGTGTTTATGGCCTCCAAGGTCAAAAAAGGGGATTTTTTTGAATTCAAAGTGAGGGTCACCAGCGATGGAACGCCCTTCTGGACCCTGTCCGCCGAGGAACGCGAAAAACACCGCAACTGACGCCCAACCAAACGTCAATCGGCAGCTGATCAGCAACCGATCTTGGGCCAGACCAGAGACGCATCTGCCAAAATAGACCGTTCCAAAATGGCATATCGCTAATAACCTATTGCGATCTATGTTAATTTGGTTCGTACTGTTCCAATTTGGGACATCCCCTTTTCCCCGCCAACCCGCTCAACACGCTGGACACCCTGCCGTTAAAGCTACACAACTATTTGTAATTAAATATGATTTGGCCATGACCCCGCATGCCGTGCGAACTGGCATAATGGTTGCTCTCTGGGCCTGGCAGGTCGTCTTTGCGCTGCGTCGTCAGCCATTGTCAACGGCCGTCGGCATTTGTCGGCATCACTGAACATGATTACCGGCATACTCCTTGATTGTTCAGTGTTCGTTTTCACATGAGGGCATCGACCGCGCAGATCGTCCTCGTATCCCGAACCGGGGGAGGAACAATTCATGGCCGCACCCGCTATCGACGTCAATCCCGTTCAAACGCAACCCTTTCTCCAACAGGTAATGGAACGTTCCGGTCAAAACCTGAGCGCATGCTATCAATGCCGCCGCTGTGCGGCAGGGTGCAGTGTGGGCGACGAGACCAACTACTTTACCCCCAACCTGCTCATCCGGATGGTGGTCCTGGGCGACCGCGAACGAGCTTTGAACAACGAACTGGTTTGGAAATGCGTCTCCTGCTTCACCTGCGGTACCCGCTGTCCGAACGACATCCAGAGCGCCCGCATTACGGAAACATTGAAAAAAATGGCCAAGGAGGCGCACCAGCAGCCCTTGTATCCGAAGGTGGCCGATTTTCACGATGCCTTTGTTCGATCCGGCATCCGCTGGGGCCGTGTGAACGAAATGGAATTCATGGGGGCTTACGAAATGAAGTACGCCCTGCGCAAGATCTCGGCCGGCGAATTCGGCGCCGTTGTGAACGAATTCAAAACCCAGGGCCGTCTGGCCATGAAGATGGCCCGCCTGCGGCGCATGCATTTCGGTTTTTTGATGGCCAGGGGCCGCAGGGAAATCAAAGCCCTGGAGCGCAAAGGGAAAAAACGTGCCGCCCATAACGCATAGAGGAGAAGAGGTATCATGCAACTAGCCTACTATCCCGGATGTTCTCTGCAGCAGTCGTCAGCCCTCTACGACATCCAGAGCCGGCGCATTTTTTCCGAGCTGGGCGCGGAACTCGTCGAAATCGATGACTGGAACTGCTGCGGTGCCACGTCGGCGGGCAAGGTGGACGATTTCATGGCCATCGCCATGCCGGCACGCAACATCGGCATCGCCCAAAAAGCCGGCTTTACCGAAATGGTCATCCCGTGCTCAGCCTGCTATTCGCGAACGCTGGTGGCCCAAAAGCGTCTGGAAGACGACGCCGGCCTGAAAGCGGAGATCAACGCCGAGCTTGGCGCCAAGGTCGGCGGCGCGCTCAAGGTCTCCTCCATTCTGGAAGCCCTGGAAGATCGTATCAGCGCCGGGGCGCTCAAGGAGCGCGTGGTTCACAAGATGACAGGGCTGCGGCCGGTATGTTACTACGGGTGCATGCAAACCCGCTTTCCGTATGCCGTTCCGGTGCCCGACGATGTGGAGAATCCCCAGGGGATGGAACGGGTTTTGAAAGCCTTGAAAATCAAGGCCGTGGACTGGAACTACAAAACGGCCTGTTGCGGCGCCTCAGCCACGGTGAACGACCCGGAAACGGCCCACAACCTGATGGCCCGCATAATGAAGGATGCCGTATCCCGCGGCGCCAACTGTTTCGTGACGATCTGTCCCATGTGCCAAATGAACCTCGATGCCCAGCAGGATGCCTTCTGCCAGAAAAACGACATCGCAGCGCGCCTGCCGGTATATTTTATCACCGAAGTCATCGGGGCCGCCATGGACATACCGCCGGAGGAACTGCAGACCGACCGGCACTTCGTTGACGGCACAACACTCTTGAAGGAGTTGGAACAACATGAAGAAAAAGGGAAATAGCACCAAACGCGGATCGGTTTTGATTGCCGGAGGCGGTATTGGCGGGATGCAGGCCGCGCTCGATCTGGCGGACAGCGGCTTTAAGGTCCACATGGTTCAAAAGGATCCGTCCATTGGCGGAACCATGTCCATGCTGGACAAAACATTTCCCACCGGCGATTGTTCCATGTGCATGATTTCTCCTAAAATGGTGGAAGTCGGACGCCACCCCAACATCGTGCTGCACACCCTGGCCGAGGTTACCGGCGTGGATGGCGAACCGGGGGACTTCACCGTTACCGTGCACGAGCAGCCCCGCTACGTGGATGCCGAAAAATGCACCGGCTGCGGCGCTTGCGAGAAAAAATGCCCGAAACTGGTGGTCAGCGAGTTTGAGCAGGGCCTGAGCAAGCGCAAGGCCATCTATTCCCTGTTACCCCAGGCCGTGCCCAACACGCGGGTCATCGATCCGGTCAACTGCCTTTATCTGCAACGTGGCCGCTGCAAGGCCTGTGTGAAATTTTGTGATGCCGAGGCCATCAATTTCGACGACACGGCCAAAGATTATCAACTCCAGGTGGGGGCCATTATTCTGAGCCCGGGGGCGGATCGCTACAATCCGCAGATACGACCCGAGCTGGGCTTCGGTCGCTGGCCCAATGTGGTCACATCGTTGCAGTTCGAGCGCATCCTGTCGGCATCCGGTCCCTTCGCCGGCGAGATCAAGCGTCCTTCCGACGAAAGACATCCCCGCAAAGTGGCCTGGATCCAGTGCGTCGGCTCGCGGGACCCACACAACGCCAACCCCTGGTGCTCGTCGGTGTGTTGCATGTACGCCACCAAACAGGCCGTGATCGCCAAGGAACACGACAGCAGCATCCAGCCGACTGTATTCTACATGGAAATGCGCGCCTTCGGCAAAGACTTCGACAAATACGTCGATCGGGCCCAAACCCAATACGGTGTGGTTTATCGCCGCACGATGATCTCCGACGTCAAGGAAGACCCCGACACCGGCAGCCTGATTCTGCGATACGCCGCCGAAGACGGCACCCTGATCGACGAAGTTTTCGATATGGTGGTGCTCTCCATCGGGTTTCAACCCCATGCCGATGCCGCCCAGTTCGCGCAGACTTTCGGGATCGAACCCAACACCCACGGCTTCGCCCAGACCAGCGCCTTCGGCCCGGTGGAAACCACGCGTCCGGGGGTCTACGTCACCGGCATCTATCAAGGTCCCAAAGACATTCCCGAAACGGTAGCCCAGGGCAGTGCCGTCGCCGGTCGCAGCATGGCCCTGCTGGGGGAGGCGCGTGGAACGGAAATCACCGTTCAGGAACTGCCGGAAGAAAAAGCCGTGGCGGGTGAAGACCCGCGCATCGGTGTCTTCGTCTGCCATTGCGGGATCAACATCAGCCAAACGGTGGACGTCAAAGGCCTGGCCGAAGAAATGCGCACCGTCCCGAACGTCACCTATTCCGACGATCTGATGTATGCCTGTGCGCCCGACGGCCAGGAGAAAATCAAAGAACTGATCGACGAACACAAACTCAACCGGGTCATCGTGGCCTCCTGCACGCCCCGCACCCATGCCCCCCTGTTTCAGGACACCATTCGAGAAGTCGGGCTGAACAAATACTTGTTCGAGTTGGCCGATATTCGTGAGCAGTGTAGCTGGTGTCATATGGGGCAGAAGGAGATTGCCACCCGAAAAGCCACCGAAATCGTTAAAATGAACGTCGCCAAGGCCCGCCACCTGCAACCCGTGGAAACCGATTCGGTGCCGGTTACACCGGCGGCCATGATCATCGGCGGCGGTGTGGCGGGGATGACCTCCGCCATCGCTCTAGCCGACCAGGGCTTCGATATCCACCTGGTGGAAAAGAACGACCGTTTGGGCGGCCTGGCGGAGAACGTCTACCGCACCCTGGACGGCAGTGATGTCCAGGCCTTTGTCAAGGAAAAAATCGCCGTCGTGGAAAAGCATCCCAGGATCAATGTCCATCTGGGAACGGAGGTGGCAACCACCGGTGGATTTGTGGGGGGCTTCAAAACCACGCTGGCCGACGGTGAGAAATTTGACCATGGCGCCATTGTGGTCGCCTCCGGCGGTACCGAGTATGAACCGCAGGAGTATGGCTACCAGGACAGCGACCGCGTCATCACCCAGCGCGAACTTGAGAAACAGATCGCCGAAGGGCTCGATCCGGGCCGGAAACACTACCTCATGATCCAATGTGTCGGATCCCGTGAGGAGCCCCTGAACTACTGTTCGCGGGTCTGCTGCCAGGACGCGATTAAAAACGCCATCGCCATCAAAGAGAAATCGCCTGCGGCCCAGGTCACGATTCTCTACCGTGATATCCGCACCTACGGCCTGCGGGAGGACTACTACCAGAAAGCCCGGGAGATGGGCGTCCTCTTCGTCCGCTTTGAACCGGAAAACAAACCCCAGGTGGATGCCAGCAGTGAACGGATAACGGTATCGGCCTTCGACTATGTCATGAATCAGGACATCCGCCTCTTCCCGGATGTGGTCGTCCTTTCGACCGGGCTGCGCCCCCATCCTTCGACCGAGAAGATCGGCAAGCAATACAAGCTCACCCGCAACCCGGATGGGTTTTTTCTGGAAGCCCACGTCAAACTGCGGCCGGTGGATTTCCCCAGTGAAGGGTTCTATGTGGCCGGTCTGGCGCATGCGCCTAAAAATCTGGATGAAACCATCAGCCAGGCCCTGGCCGCCGCCGGGCGAGCGGGTGTGCTGCTATCCCACGACCGGCTGAGCGTCTCGGGCATCATCTCCAAACACAACCGGGATATCTGCATGTCGTGTCTGGCCTGCGTCCGGGTCTGTCCCTTCGGTTCACCCTTCATCGACGAGGATGGCAAGGTGAGCCACAACGAAGTCATTTGCACCGGCTGCGGCATCTGCGCGGGCATCTGCCCGGCCAAGGCGTTTCAGGTGAACAATTTTACGGATGAACAAATTCATGCCATGGTCGATGCGGCCACGGAAGATGTGTTCGAAAAGGCGGAAATAAACAACCAATAATCACACCCACAGGGAGAACGATCACCATGACCGTACAAGCGCAAGCGGCCGCTACGGAGGAAACCTCCGCCATTGAGCCCCTGAGGGAGATCCCGACGGATTGGGACCCCAGCATTCTCGCGTTTGCCTGCCATTACTGTGCCTTTGCCGCAGCCGATCTGGCCGGCGTCATGCGGTTGTCCTATGCCCACAATGTCAAAATCATCCGCATGCCCTGTACGGGGAAGCTGGACCACAGCTATGTGCTGCGTGCATTTGAAAGGGGGGTGGACGGCTTGTTCGTCGCCGGGTGACTGGAGGGCCAATGCCATTTCCTGGAAGGAAATATAAACGCCGCCAAGCGTGTCAACTATCTAAAAACCGTTCTCCCCAAAGTCGGCATCGATCCCGAACGACTGGCCATGTATAATCTATCGGCCGCCATGGGACCGAGATGGGCGGAGATCTGCAACGAATTCACGGAAAGGATCCGACAACTCGGTCCTTCTCCCATACGACTTGCTATTCAGGCGCAGGAAAGGAGATAACAGCTATGATCGTGGGCGAACAGAAACCCCTTGAAGAGCTTTGGGAGACCATCAAAGATCATAAAAAGGTCCTGGTGTTCGGCTGCAACACCTGCGTCGCCGTTTGTCAGCAGGGGGGCAACAAGGAAGCCGAAATACTGGCCTCTCTGTTGCGAATGAAGGCCACCCAGGAGGGCGTCGAGATGGAAATTCAGGATTCCGGCATCGAGCGCCAGTGTGAAGGCGAATTCTTCGAAAGCGCTGAAGAGCGCGTTAAGTGGGCGGATGCCGTGTTGAGCACGGCCTGTGGCATCGGCGTGCAGTTCATGGCCGAAAAATACGCCAAACCGGTCTACCCGGGCCTGAACACCACCTTTCTGGGAGCCGTCGAAGAATTGGGCGTCTACGTGGAGCGTTGCCAGGCCTGCGGCCAGTGTGTTTTGGCCCAGACCGGCGGCATCTGCCCCATTGCCCGCTGTGCCAAACGGGTCATGAACGGGCCCTGCGGCGGCTCCACCAATGGCAAATGCGAAATCAGCAAAGATGTCGACTGCGCCTGGCAGCTCATCGTGGACCGGCTGAAGCTGCTGGGAAAAATGGACGACTACGAAAAACTTACCCCCATCAAGGACTGGTCTTCCGATCGCGCCGGAGGCCCCCGCAAACTGGTCAGGGAGGATGTGCAGCATGACAGCTAAGACATCGAGCAAACTGGAAAAGATCCTGGCTGCGGGTCATCTTGCCGTTACTTCCGAGTGCGGCCCTCCCCGCGGCAGCGATCCCACGGAAATTGTTGAAAAAGCTGAGATCATCAAGGACCACGTGGACGCTATCAATATCACCGACAACCAGACCTCGGTCTGCCGCACCTGTTCCCTGGCGGTTTGCATCCGCCTCAAGACCATGGGGCTGGAGCCGGTGCTGCAGATGGTGACCCGCGACCGCAACCGCATTGCCCTGCAGAGTGACATCCTGGGGGCGGCCCACTGGGACATCAACAATATCCTCTGCCTTTCGGGCGACCACCAGAGTTTCGGTGACAGCAGCAAGGGGCAGAACGTACACGACCTGGACTCCATGCAGTTGCTGCAGACCGTGCGCCGCATGTGCGACGAAGGCAAATTCCTGGGCGGTGACGACATCAAGCGCCCGCCCCAGATGTTTGCCGGGGCGGCGGCCAATCCCTTCGCCGATCCCTTTGAAATCCGGGTGCCCCGCCTGGCCAAAAAAATCGAAGCCGGGGCGCAATTCATCCAGACCCAGTGTATTTACAACCTCGACAAGTTCGAGGAGTGGATGAAGGGGGTCCGCGACCGGGGTCTGCACGAAAAGACCGCCATTATGGCGGGGCTGACCCCGATGAAATCCGCCGGTATGGCACGCTATATGAAAAACCGCGTGCCCGGAATGGATGTGCCCGACGAGGTCGTCAAACGCCTGGCCGACACGCCCAAGGAGAAACAGGCCGAAGAAGGCATCAAGATGTGCATCGAATCGATACAGCGCCTGAAGGAAGTGGAGGGCGTGAAGGGTTTTCACATCATGGCCATCGAATGGGAAGAAAAAGTTCCGGGCATCGTTGAAGCAGCCGGACTTTACCCCAGGCCTGAAGTGTAGGAGGCAACATGAAGACCTTTGAAAACCTGATTGAAGAAGTCCAAAAGTCTGGACTTTGTCATCATTGCGGTGGCTGCGTGACCTTTTGCACCTCGATCAACTACGGAGCGCTGGAACTCAGTGAAGAAGGGGTTCCGCGCTTCGCCGACCGGGAGAAATGTATCGAGTGCGGTCTGTGCTACAGCATTTGTCCGGAAATCGACGAACTCCAGGAGGAGACCCGTAATGTCGCCGGCTGGGAGCCGCCCATGGGGCATGTCCTGGATACCACCGTGGCCCGGGCTATCAGCCCCGATATCCGCTCAAAGGCCACGGATGGCGGTGTCGTCACGGCGCTGCTGGTGCACCTGTTCGACCGGGGGCATATTGACGGGGCCATCGTCACCCGCCAGAGCGGACCCTTCGAGCGGGATCCCTGGCTGGCCACATCGCGCCAGGAAATCATCGAGGCGGCGGGTTTTTACCTGGACAGCTCCCACGGCATGAAGCATTTCGGACACGACTACTCCACTTACGCGCCCTCGGTGCAAGAGTTCCGGCCCATGGTGCAAAAGGGGCTGCGCCGGGTGGCTATGGTGGGAACCCCATGCCAGATCAAGGCCCTGCGTAAAATGGAAGCCTTGGGGGTGGTCCCCTCGGATTCAATCCGCTATTGCCTGGGGCTGTTTTGCTCGGGCAATTTTCTCTTCGATGCCAAAGAAAAAAATGAGCTGGAAAAAATTGGCGGGTTCAAGTGGGACGACGTGAGCAAAATCAATCTGCGCAGCCACTTGATGGTCAAGCTCAACACCGGCGAAAAGAAGATGATTCCGTTGGAGAAACTGGAATTCATGAAACGCTACGCCTGTCACTATTGCCCCGATTACTCCTCGGAATATGCCGACATTTCTTTTGGCGGCCTGGGAGCGGAAGAGGGCTGGACGACGGTCATCACCCGCTCGCCCGTCGGTCGTGCCATCATGGCGGACGCCAAGGACAAGACCATCGAAATCCACGACTTTGAAACCGCCGACAAACCGGCCAAAATATTCAGCACCATCAAGGCGGCCTCGGATCGCAAAAAGGCCTATTCCAAGCAGATGCACGACAAGCTGGTGAAAGGCCAGTCGGCCTAAGCCGTACCACAAAGCCCCCCAACCAAAGCAGGCCCAGAGGGAAGTTTTTCCATGGGCCCGCTTTGGA
>JASFFM010000003.1:0-33125 GCA_050124295.1 Desulfobacterales bacterium
TGTCATTGACTATATTTTGTAAATGATCCGTTTGTCGGTAATGATAATGTCGATGTGCTTATCGTGTGATTCAGCAGGGATTTGAGGAACAACCTGGTCCTCTAACACCAGAGTAACCTTGCGCGTTGTAATTGGTAGTTGCGGAATCAGGCGGTTATAGTGCCCGTCGCCTGCGCCAATCCGTCCCCCTTTTTCATCCACGGCGATCCCCGGAATGATCGCGATGTCGATACACTCCAACGGTACTTCTCGGCAGCGTTTTGGGTCCGGCGTGAGCAGGCCGTTGGGGCCCTTGATCAGGTCCCGGTAGGGGTCATCGACCTTCAACAACCTCGTATGTCCCGATTCAGCCTCAAAAACAGGCAGGATGATGATTTTCCCGTAATCAGACGCTTTCTTGATGATCTTATCGGTAGCGACCTCCATTGCTCCGTTCACGTAAAGCAGGACAATTCGGGATTCAAGAAAATTGGCGAAATCAAATAGTCGTGTTTCAATCTCCCCGGTTTTGGTCCGGTATTCTTCCTCCGGGATGGCCTTGATTGATTTCTCGATTTTTTCACGCAGTTCCTGTTTTGCTTCCCGGATTTCATCCATGGTATCTCCCGCCTGTGATCTTGAGCCAACCCGCGCTTGTCGAATTGTGAAGTCGATTCAACCAGCAATAATAATTGACTAAATTGGCAGTAGGTGTTAGCCTTCGCATTCAATTTTGCAGGTCGCTTGGTTCGAGATTTCAATTTAAAATAACTATAAATAATAGGGATTAATATGCTCGAAATCAAGTATATCCGCCAAAATTTGAATGCTGTCCAAAGGGCGGTAGAAACCCGCGGCGATCACATTGACTGGTCGGCCTTAATCGATGCCGATGACAATCGGAAAAAGATATTATCGGAAATCGAGGCCTTGCGCCATCAGCGCAATGTCGTTTCGGAACAGATCGCCAAAATGAAAAAGAGCGGGGAAGGGGCGGAGGAGAATGTAGCCGCAATGCGCGAAGTTTCCAACCGGATCAAGGCCCTCGATGTGGATCTGACCGCGAACGAGGCCGTTACACATTCGGTGCTGATGCAGATCCCCAACATACCCCATGAAACCGTTCCCATCGGCAGTGATGAAAATGACAACACGCTTGTGCGCACGGTCGGGGATCTGCCGGCTATGGATTTCAAACCCAAAGCCCACTGGGAGATTGGCGAAGATTTAGCGATACTTGATTTTAAACGTGCGGCGCGAATAACGGGGGCCCGTTTCCCGCTATACTTTAATCAAGGCGCCTTGATGGAGCGGGCGCTGATCAATTTCATGCTCGATTTGCATGTGAACCAACATGGCTATCAGGAAGTCTTGCCCCCCTTCATCGTCAATCGCAGCAGCATGACCCATACGGGTCAGCTGCCCAAGTTCGAAGAAGACCTTTTCAAACTGGATGGGTTGGACTATTACCTTATACCGACAGCCGAAGTGCCCGTGACCAATATCCATCACAATGAGATTCTCAGGGAAAAGGATCTGCCGATTTACTACACCGCATATACACCCTGTTTCCGCTCCGAAGCCGGCTCCCACGGCAAGGACACCCGGGGTCTCATTCGACAGCACCAGTTCAACAAGGTTGAATTGGTAAAGTTTACCCGCCCCGAAGACTCCTATGATGAGCTGGAGAAGCTCTTGGAGAACGCCGAACGCGTTCTTCAAATACTTGAAATACCTTATCGCGTCATCACGCTATGCACAGGCGATCTCGGTTTTTCGGCGGCCAAAACTTATGACATCGAGGTTTGGATGCCAGCCCAGGGCGTTTACCGCGAAATCTCATCCTGTAGCAACTTTGAAGCTTTTCAGGCCCGTCGGGGTAATATGCGTTTCCGTCGCGACGGACGAAAAGGCACCGAATTCGTCCACACCTTGAATGGATCCGGCCTGGCTGTGGGAAGAACGTTTGCGGCCATTCTTGAAAATTTTCAGCAGGCCGATGGGACCGTTCGTGTGCCCAAGGCGCTAAGCCCCTATATGGGAAATAGGGAAAGCATCTCTCAGTGAAGCGGAATGACTTTCCAGAATCTGTTCAGCCTTACCTTATCCCTCAACCCGGGGGTGAGTTGGTGTATCGTTGCCTTGGCTGCGCGGAGACCTTTGCCATCAGCGATCTCCACTATGTTTGCCCCCGCTGCCGCCAAGTGTTGTTGATCGAAGATCTCAATGCCCCTCGTTTGCAAGATCTGCCTGGTCCGATCTGGCACCAGATCTTTGATTACCGCAAGATGTTGACCGAGCCTTCCCTTAAGGGCATCTATCGATATCATGAATTTATCGGCCCCGTAATGCCTCTCGACAGCATCATTTACCTGGGAGAAGGCCATACCCCAATGATTCAGGGCAATGCCCGGCTGCAGGAACGCGTCGGTGCCCAATTCTATTTTAAAAACGATGGTCAGAACCCCAGTGCATCCTTCAAGGACAGAGGCATGGCCAGTGCTTTCAGCTACCTTGCCTATATGATCAACACGGGGGCAATTGCTGATGTTCTTGCGATTTGTGCTTCTACCGGCGATACCAGTGCAGCGGCGGCACTCTACGCAGCGTACATACAAAAAGGCATCAAGTCGGCCGTCATACTGCCCCATGGAAAGGTAACACCCCAGCAACTGTCCCAACCCTTGGGCAGCGGCGCCAGGGTATTTGAAATACCCGGGGTGTTCGACGACTGCATGAAAGTTGTCGAAAAACTGTCTGAAACCTATCGCGTTGCCCTGCTGAACTCGAAAAATGCCTGGCGTATTTTGGGTCAGGAATCCTACGCCTATGAAATTGCCCAGGATCTCAACTACGAACTGGACAATACGGTCATCGTGGTCCCTATCGGCAATGCAGGAAATATAACGGCGGTGATGCGTGGTTTTCTGAAATTTCTGGATGCCGGCATTATCACGCACCTACCGAAAATTATCGGTGTCCAGTCCGAGCATGCCAACCCTGTTTACCGATACTACCGTGAGCCTGAGCCCAACAAACGCTCTTTTGTGCCGGTCAATGTTAAACCCAGCGTCGCGCAAGCCGCAATGATCGGTAACCCTGTGTCGATGCCACGCGTTATCCAACTGGTTGAGCAATACCAGCAAAAATCATCCGTCTCAAATGTGTTGCTGTGCGAGGTTGCTGAACAGGACATCATGGACTGGCAACTGTTGGCCAACCGTAATGGCCATATTACTTGCACCCATGGGGGGGAGTGCCTGGCAGGCCTAGTTCAGGCAATCCGTGATGGATTAGTCGGGCCGGAGGAAAAAGCTATTTTGGATGCCACTGCGCATGCATTAAAGTTTGCCAGTTTTCAAGATCTCTATTTTGAAGACCGGTTTCCACCCGAATTTAATATAAAACCCAAGGCGGCACTTAAAAACGCACCGGTGTACGTGTCGCCTGAAGGCATTGATCGCCAGCCGGAGGACGGAAAACCATTGGTGGGAAAAGATTTTGAACGGTTTGTCGAACACGTTTCAAAGGATATTGCTTCGAGTCTGCGTTTAAAGAAACGTTGAGAACATGTAAATCAGGTCCTGCAGGCTGTCATCCAATGATAGCAACGAGTAGATAATGGAGATTCCATTCTCCACCCATAGGTTGATCGTGGATCACTGATTTCGATTGTATCGATTAGGAAATACCTTATGAAACAAGCAATTCGATTCATTCTTTGGGGGATCATTTTTACACTCCCGCTGATGGCGTGCGCAACGACGGATTACGATATCGAACAACGCAAGGCCATATCCGAAGACAACCGCCGTTTAGGGGACGCCTACATCCGACAGGGTGACTACACGAGAGCCCTTAGGTACTACCTTGAGGCCGCAAAGCACTATTCCGATGATCCGGACCTACAGTACAGTATGGGGCTGGCCTATCAGGAGAAGAAAAATTACCGACGCGCGATTGAACACTTTAAACATGCTTTAGAGCTCAAGCCAGACATGGCGCCGGCCAAAAACAGTTTAGGGGTTGCCTACATAAGAGCGCAGGATTACGATCAGGCCATCCTCATTTTGAAAGACATGATTGAGGATCAGTCTTATGAAATCTATATGACGCCCCAATATCCAAAATACAATCTCGGCTGGGCCTATTACCAGAAGAAACAGTACGAGGAAGCCGAGCGTTATTTCCAGGAGGCCCTTGATTATTACGACTCGGGAATTCCCAAGGATGCAATTTACATCAAAGGTCTGCGTGCCATGGGGTTAAATGCCCTTGCTCAGTCCCGGCCGGAAAGGGCCCTTTCATATCTTGAGAAGGCCGTACCGCTTGCGCCAAAATGGCCCGAACTTTTCCTCGATATTGCCCGCGCCCATCGCTTGGCGGGCGAGATGCCACGCGCGCGACAGGCCTACAACCGTGTCATTGAGTTAGCCCCAGCCAGCGATATTGCCGAAACTGCCGCCCAGGAAGCAGCCGGGCTAAAATAGCCGATTCTATCCCTATCGATTCGTTTTAGATATTGGGTTCTTAATTGACCCTGATCGATTAAAACCTTCGATGATCACGGATGCTGTTATACCTGCTCAGCCCATCCGGTTTGTATTCTCATGGTGCCCACCGACCGCCGACGTGTTGCCACCAACTGCCATGGTACCGATTTGGATATACCGTCTGTTCATCTCGGATCGGTCATACAAAAGGGGTTTGGCGCGGCGTCCTTTTGTTTTCGCTGCTGGATATTTACGGAGCGCACCGCTAAGGTAAAAAGGGATCACCTCCGGGAGCACCCATCCAAAACGCCATCTGCCATTGATGGCCTCAATGCGAAATCCCAGCGAAAATAATGGGGCCGGTTTTGATCAAGCACCTTAAAACCTTCTTAAAAGCGATTAAATCCTTGAAAAAACCGCGATCACCAAGGTGGCTACGCCTTGCCTAATCACCCGCGATAAGGATGCTGGCAGCAGCCTATGGCAGCTTTTTCTTATAATCATAGGGGTTAATATGATTCGATTCGCAAATAACGATCGTCAATTTTTGACTCACTTTTGGCAATGCCGTCATGCTTCCTCGTCGAAAGGGCACAAAAAAACACCCCCTGCCGTACTTTCCCCGGCAGGAGGTGTTGGATAAGGGTGACCCTGACAATCGTCGTTTAATCAGAATCTGGTGCTCTGTACCTCTTTTTGTTCCAACTTGACAATTTTGGGGGTTAGAAAAATCAACAGTTCGTTTTGCTGATCGCTTTTGGTGTCGTATTTAAAGAACAGCCCCAGCCCCGGTATTTTGCGTAAACCCGGAATACCTTCTTCGGCTTCCGACACCGTGGCTTTAATGATACCACCAATGACGATGGTTTCCCCGTCTTCCAGAAGCAGCTCGGTGATCGCTTCATTGGTGGACAAGGGGGGCGGATCGTCGGTGATGTCGATCACGTCGTCTTTCTTGATGGCAACGGCCAGCATCACGCGATTATCCGGTGTCACTTTCGGTCGAACCCGAAGTTCCAGGTCGACATCTTTAAATTTGACTGAGGATCCTCCGGCCGAGTCACGTTCCAAATAGGCAATTTCAAACCCTTGTTTGATTACGGCCAACTTTCCATCAAGGGTTAGAATTTTCGGTGCGGAGATAATTCGGGTTTTGCCTTCTTGTTCGCCCAACTGGAGTCTGGCGTCAATGATATCGAAGGGTGTCCCCGAAATTTTGCTTAAGCCAAATCCAATCGCTCCCGAGTCCAAGGCGGTGGCAGGAATATTATCGGCCGTCATATCGATACCTGTGACTTCAAAAACATTTCCTAAAGAAAAGCTTCCGATACTGACCGTTCCCCAATCAAATCCGACATCCCGCCGGAAGTCTGTATTGGCTTCGACAATTCGCGACTCGATTAAAACTTGCGGTGTCACCTGATCCAGTATTCTAATGATTTCTCTAATGCGCTCCACTGCCTTGGGGATGTCGTTAACGATGATCATGTTCTTGGCTATATCGACGGATACATTTCCCCGCGGGCTAAAACGACTGTCCCATCCGACTTCTGTGACTTCTTCACATTGCCGGGCGATGTGCGCACACGCGGTGTCTCGGGCATCGATGTAGCTGCAAAGGAAGAATTCTGTTACCAGTTCTTGCTCTTCATCCTTTTTCCTTTCAGCTTCCAGCTTTTCGCTTTCCAGCTTTTCTTCCCGGGCGAGTGTTGCCTGGGTAGCGATGCGATATATGCCTTGCTCCTCTTTAAGGCCTAGCTGGTTCATCTTTAAAACGAGATCTAGCACCTGGTCCCACGGTACAGGCTGTTCAAAATTAAGTGTTACTTTTCCGGTGACATCCTTATCGATAGCAAAATTCTGGCCGGAGATTTCACCAAGAATGCGGAACACATTCTTGATATCCGTATCGTAAAAATTAAGGGCGATTTTTTCACCCGTATAATTTTTTTTGGGTGTTAAAATGGTTTCATCAACCCTTTTGACAACCTCGCCTTCCTCTCTTAATACTTCAGCGGCCGGGCCAAACTTAGCTGATTCTTGCTCTTGTGCCGTACTCGCATCGCCGCCTTTGGCCATTTCCGCCGCCTCACTTGGGGGGCTGGCGACCTGCATTGGTTCATCGGTCTGCCCTTCCAATGTCTGCTTCCATTCCGGTTGTGCGGTTACTTCCAATGGCTTTGGTGGAATGTTAGATGGCGCAAATCGAACAATAATAAAATTTTCCTCCTGTTCGATTTCAAACGGGACAGCTTCTCTTAATTCAAATACCACAACGGCATCTTTTCCCATCGGTGCCGTCTGCACAGGGGTAATTCTGTCGATGGCACTTTCAAAGCGGGTCGTTATCAATGGCCGTTTGCGGTATTGAGGGACCTGGGTATCGAAGAGCTTCAACTGAAGCTTGCGATCGCTGACGCGCTGCATGTCATACCTCACGGCCCCAGTTGTTCCAATAGTGACCACCGATTCGCCGCCTTCCGCCCCGACAAACTCAATTTTATTCAACCACGCGATAGTGGCATCCTGGTCGGCATTCTGGCTGTCGTCCGAAGGTGGTTCCGTATTGGGGTCATCCGCAACTTGCTCGACCACGACAGGCACAATTAAGTCTTCACGAATGATCGGCTTTTCTTCCCGAACACTGATTACGAGACCGTTTTTTATAGGCTTGGAGGAAAATGCAGTCATGTAATTGCGGTCCGTATCCAAAACCACCCGCAACTTATCCGGATAACAAAAATGCCGCAAACCCGTTACCCACTTAGAGTCGACAACGACCTTTTGCAAACCTTTGAAGGGGCTGTCCATATTGTATATGTCAAAGACGATTCGCGGAGGGTTATCAACCGTAAAGGCTGTGTATTCTTGAATAGTCCCATCCGCTGTGATGGTGATATCAATACCATCTTTCTTTTCTTCGACATTTACATTCTCTATACAGGTCCCCTGGGCGGTAACATCCAAAGCTTCATCGGTGGAGGCGGTTTCGATGGGATCAGAGTCCTCCACGGCCTCGTTGGGGAGTGTCTCTTCAACAATGGCCTCGCGGGAAAAGGCGATGGTCATTCCTTGTTCGGTCTGTTCAACACGATAGGTGGCATCCCGTGTCAGCGATACCATAATTTTCGCTGTGTGTCCGTCTGCGACTACCTCTGATGTATTAATCCTTTCGACCGGATCGAGTGTTACATCGTATTGTTCATCTAAGCCGACAAGTTGTGTCCCCGGAAAATAAAATGTTACTTCCGGCGGGGATACCTTTCGAATATCGGAAAACAGAAGCTCCGGACTGCCCTCCACCGAAAGGTATACACCTTTCTCATCTTCAGAGACATCAATTTTACTGATCTGTTTCAAATCAGCATTCATTAGCGCCGAATTATCATCCGGGCTAACAGCCGCGCTACCAGTGCAACCGGAAATAGCCATTGCCAGCAGGACAATTGAGCTGACGAGAATGGTGGCGAGCCACAATTTACCAAGGGATTGACCTTTGAAGCGCATTCTTATTATTCTCCAGGGGGTTTCTGAAGTTTAAGTTCACGTTTTTTGCTGTTTTCCTTCCCAAATTCATCCTCATCCTTATGCTCTATGATAATTCGATCCTGGGCAATCTCCACAACGGATCCACGCTCAAGACCGATTTTGGTCCCTAAAGAAACCACATATCCTTTGCCCGATGCTTCTTCCACCAAAGCTTTTTTAAAACCCTGCGTTGTTACAATAGCAGTAAGTTTGAGTTGCCCAAGATCCAATTTTTCGAGGGGCGTCCTGGGCCGCTCCGGAACCTTGGGTCTAGCAACAACTTGTTGAGGCACTTTTTCCTTGTCCTCTTTATAGAGAGGTGCAAAAGGATCAATTCTTCCAACAGGATTGTAAGGCATCCGTTTTGGTTTGGTCGACTGCGTTTCGGCAACTGCCTCGGATATAACCGGGCTATCGGGTTTTTTTACAGAAGCTGTGTCCTTTTCCTTGGAAACGGGTATTGATTTGGCACTCTTCCCTATTTGCTTTGTGACAACGGGTTCTTTAACAGAACCCTTTCCTTTCTGACTGTCGCACCCGGTAAATCCAATACCAAGGCTGAGCAAGAGAACCATCATCAATCGTGGCGCCGATATCAATCTACTCATCTTAGTTCGCTTTGCTTTTTGATTTAGCACGTATTTACCTATGCAAATCTATTGTTTCTTGAGTTTTTTCTCTTCCGCATTGGCCTTTGCAGGGGTTGGCTCTATAAATTTGTAGGTTACCGCTTCGCATGCAGTGGTAAGTGATCCAGCCTTGTCCCGCGATATTTGAATGTTGCGGATATTCACAATGCGCGATAGGTTGGCAACTTTATCGAAGAACTGAGCTACATTGTGGTATCCGCCTTTGACCCGTATTGATACCGGTATTTCAGCATAGAAATTTTTATTGACATCCCCCTGCGGTTGGAAGAGAAGAAATTCCAACCCGGACTGCTGGCCGGATTTGGACACACCCGTGAGTAACGACGAAATTTCTTCTTTTTCAGGAAGTGATTTCATGACCAGATTGAATTCACGCTGCTTCGAATCGAATTCTTTCCTTAATCCTTCGAGTTGCTGGGCATTTTTTTTAGAGCGCGTCAATTCTGCGGTAAGGCGCTTGTATTCCGCATCAAGTTTTCCAATGCTCTGCCATCTTGGCCAGTAGGACAGGAACCAGAAAAGAATAAAAATAATAAGAAACACGCCCACACAAATCATAATGCGCTGAACCCTCGAAAGCTCGCTTACCCGATCGAAGATTGCATCCAGCTGTTTTGATGTATTACCAAATTTATCCATTGTGGCCACTCGTCAGCTACTTTCTTTGCTTTGTTTTATCGTCCGGGACTTCTGGGGGCTGAACCATTTTAAGTGCGGTAATCTCAAACCTTTTCATATTCAGATTGCGAATTTCTTCCTGCTGTAATTTGTTGAGCCTCACTTTGGGGTACATCACCTCATTTTTCTCTTCCATTTTGGAGATCATTTCTAAATTATCTATAAAGTCGGCCACTGTTTTGTTGTCCAAAGCAATGCCGTCAATGTCCATTTTATCCGACTGGATGTCTAACCGCGTCAGCCACATGCGCTCATTGACAATTTTTCCTGTCAATTCATCCATGATGTGAACAGGCTCGAATCGTTTTTTCTCAAGATCCTGAATGACATTCTGGCGCATTTCCAAATCTTTTAATTTTTTTCGAATTTCTTTAATTTCTTCATTTTTCTTTTTATATAGGGCCAGCTCTTTTTTTGTATCAGACACATTTGTCGTAAGGCGCGTCTGTTTGCGGCCTAAAGAAAAATGTACCCAGACTAGAATGATCAAGACGAGCAAGAAGCAAAGCATGAATACCGATACCTGCTTGCGAATATTTTCCTTCTTGCGGGCGGCCCTAAACGGTAGTAAGTTTATCCGTATCATTTATCATCAACTCGTCTAATTGCTAATCCCATACAGATCGCAGCTTGAGGTGCTATCTGTTGTATGTATGCCGAATCAAATGCATCATCATCGATGCGCAATCCCTGGAAGGGGTTGATCATTTCGACATGCGCTGAAGTCTCCGCACCCAGCAATTGTCGAAATTCGCCTATATTTGCCCCGCCTCCACTCAGAACGATTCGAGTTATTTGGTCTTCGGGATAAGTCGAATAGAAAAAATCAAGTGCGCGACGTATTTCCGTGCACCAGTCCGCAACTACTGTCGATACAATATTTTTCAAGTCTTCGCTTGATATTTTATCCTGTTGATCGCCCTGCTTGAGCTGCTCTGCTTCTTCTACCGAGCAGCCGATTAACGATACTATCTTTTGGTTTATTTGACCACACCCGAGTGCTACATCACGCATGAAAACTGACGCCATTCCCTTGAGTATGTTTAGTGATGTTTTACTTGCCCCAATATCGATCAAGGCAATATTTTCTTCCTGGGCGTCGTAATTCAGCTCAAAGATGTTCTGGAGTGCAAAGGCTTCGACATCAATGATGCAGGGGTTTAGGCCTGCCAAGTTAACCAAATTGATATAGTCATTGACCATTTCTTTTTTGGCGGCAACGAGGAAAACATTCATTTGGTTCGGGTTGTGCTCACTCTCGCCTAGAATCTGAAAGTCCAGATTTACATCGGCAATGTCGAAGGGAATATACTGCTCCGCCTCGAATTGGATCGTTTCCTGAAGCTGTTCTTCAGGCATGGTCTGGACATTGATCTTCTTTACGATAACCGAGTAGCCGCCGATGGATACAGCAACGCCTTTTTCCTTGATGTTATAGGTCTTAAACAACTGCTGGATGGCTTCGGCTACCGCCTCGGGATCATTGACGGCGCCATCTTCAATGGCACCCGCCGGAATATCGATCATCCCGAACTTTTTAAGCAAAAAGCCTTTTTTGCCGTCAACGACCTCACCCGCCTTTATCGATCGGGATCCGATGTCCAAGCCCACAAGATGATTTTTTTTACCAAACAACATGGAAGTCTCTTATTCTTTAAAAATTTTATCTTTGTCGGAAGGTCTCAGGCCCAACGCCTGCAATATTTTGCGTTTGGTTTCCATCCGACATGGCATGCCTTTTTCAATCCGCGAAATTGTAATTGGTGAAACATTTGCGTCCCTGGCTAATTCTGCCTTGCTCATCAAAAGGGACTCGCGTACTTCTTTTAAAGAATTTTTGCCTCTCATATATACTCTGCACATTCTCTAATTGGATTGTTCTTCTTTTTGATGGCCCTTCTATTTTCATTTACACCCTGTCCCTTTGAAGTCAAGCGAATTGTTCTTAAATTACTCATAATTATATGTAGTTACTGCATATTGTGCATTGTTGTCTTACTTTTCACCATATATAGTGTCTAAAGCTCAGATGGACGACTTCATGCTGGCCTGATTCTGGATAGCGGCACCTACCTATCCTTTTCGGCGATTTCGGTCGAAGGTTTAAATAAAAATGGCCCCCCTTCTTGGCCTTGGTCGACCCGCTGGATTGCGGAGTGGACAAGGTGGCCTATTCAGGATAAATAGGGTGGTCAATAACGGCCACGCGAGGGACTGCGGACCTTGGCCTTTGGCCTACACTCCCACGTGCATTGAGGAATCGAAACCGTAAATAACTATACAAAATCTAAGCCAGAGCGTCGCATTAACCGATTCAAGATCACCAGAAATCGGTTGTAGGGGTCCTGGCGCGGCGTAGGCCAGCGTCAACAAGGCCCCTTTGCTCACCATTCGGATCCCTCGATGTCGGCTCCTGTGAACCACACCAAATAAGCGTGCAACCGCGTTCAAACTTTTGTATACACTGATAGCTGTCATTATGGAGCATCGCCCATTGGATTATCAGGAACCCAGCAAACCTTTTAGGCTGGTGAAATATTTCACCATGATCAGCCTCATTGTTCTGTTCGCCGGGGCCATAATTTTATCCGCTGTCAATATCCATTGGGCTCGCCAAATGCAGATTGAGAAGAGTGAAGATTACGCCCTGTTACTTATTAAAAATCTCAACCATCAGATTTTTCTCCAATTTATCATTCCGACGATCCTCAAGCGTGGTAACATCCATTTGCGTGAAAGCGATCAATTCGAACTGATGGACAAGGTCGTTCGAAGCACCCTACATAGCTTTAATGTCGATATGGTCAACATATATGACTTGAACAACACTATTTCTTATAGTCTCGACCGGGACGTGGTTGGAAAAAAAAATGCTGGGGGGACTTATTACCAAGAGGCCTTAGGGGGACAGCGCCGAACCAGCCTCGAGCAACGCGGCAATTTTTTGCAGCTTTTTTTCGGCATTCCCGATGAAAGCAAGATCATCACCTATGCGCCGTTGCGGGCAGAGAAGCCCTTGTCGAGGGTCGCGGGTCCAGTGCTGGGCGTCGTTGAACTTGTCCAAGACATATCCTCTGAGTACCATGCTATCTACCGCGTTCAAATTCGGGTCATTCTGACATCGACCGCCGTGATGCTAACCTTGTTTCTGATTCTGTTGCTGGTCGTCCGAAGAGGAGAAGATATTATTCACAAGCGGGCGATAGAACGCCTAAAACTGGAAGAACAACTAACGCGTGCCAAACATCTATCCAATCTCGGTGAAATGACGGCCAGCATTTCACATGAAATTCGCAATCCTTTAGGCATTATCAAAAGTTCGGCCGAATTACTGAAGAAAAAGATTCAACCGCTTGATCCCGCTAATCCAATGCCAGGGATTATTGTTGAAGAAGCCTCACGATTGAATGGCATTATCACGGATTTTCTAAACTTTGCCCGTCCCCAGCAACCGCACTTGCAACCCGGCCAAATCGAACCCGTCATTGAAAAAACATTACGGCATCTCGCATCGGAGATTGAGGAACGTCGAATCGTCGTGCACAAGCGGGTAGAAGAAGCCGTTGGCCTGGCGATGATTGATGCAGATATGCTACATCAGGCACTGCTCAACTTACTGCTTAATGCCATGCAATCCATCGATGCGGATGGTTCTCTTGACATTGCCCTGACAGAGCAGGATTCGCAAATAAAGCTCAATATCCATGACTCGGGGCCCGGTATCGATGAAGCCTTTCTCGAAAAGATCTGGGACCCGTTTTTCACCAATAAGCAAAAAGGGACTGGTTTGGGTCTCGGTATCGTTAAACAAATCATTGAAGCTCATGATGGGCATATTACGATTGCCAATGCCACAACTAGGGGAACGATTGTCGAAATCAGTTTGCCGCTCTACCAGGAGTCTGGATAATGGAATCGATTTTAGTCGTCGATGACGAACGGAACTATACGGCTGTCCTCAGCGCCGTTCTGGAAGAGGAGGGCTTTGAAACCTGTACGGCCAACAGCGGGGCCGAGGCCCTCGAAATACTAGAAAAAGAAGAAATCGATCTCATCGTTTCCGATATGAAAATGCCGGTGATGGATGGCCTCGCTCTTCTGGAACAAATAAAGCAGCGCGAGCCACAAATGCCCGTGATCATCATGACCGCACACGGCACGGTCGATAAAGCCGTAGAGGCCATGCAGAAGGGAGCCTACACGTTTATTCTCAAACCTTTCGATAATGAACGGCTGGTCATGTACGCGCGCAAGGCCATCGAGCTCTACCGCCTGGTCAAGGACCATCAGCGCCTTCAGTTCGAAGTCGAATCGCAGTACAGCTTCGACAACATTATCGGCAAAAGCCTGCCGATGCAGAATGTTTTCAAAACCATCAGCAAGGTTGGGCCGACTTCCGCCACCGTACTAATTGAAGGTGAAAGTGGGACAGGCAAGGAACTGGTCGCCAAATCGATTCACTTTAACAGCCCGCGAAGGCATAAAACGATTGTGACCGTTAACTGCGCGGCATTGGCGGAAAATTTACTTGAAAGCGAACTGTTCGGACATGAAAAAGGCGCCTTTACAGGGGCTGTGGCCCGCAGAAAGGGTCGTTTCGAGCTGGCCGATGGCGGCACGATATTTCTCGATGAGATTGGCGAACTGCCCCCCAGCTTGCAGGTAAAGTTGTTGAGAGTGCTCCAGGAAAAAACCATTGAACGGGTCGGCGGCACGTTATCCATTCCGGTGGACATTCGCATCATTGCAGCCACAAATCGAAGCTTGAAAAAGGAAACCGAAAAAGGCCGATTTCGGGAGGACCTTTTTTACCGCTTGAACGTGGTCAAGATACAGTTGCCGGCGTTGAAACAGCGCCCGGAGGACATCCACCTGCTGATCAATCATTTTCTTCAAAAGTACAGTGCCGAACGAAAGGCTGGCGAAGCCATAACAAAGGTTGACCCGAAGGTCGAAAGACTCTTTTACGACTACCACTGGCCCGGAAACGTCCGCGAGTTGGAGAATATCATCGAAAGGGTGATGGTGCTATGCCCAGGCCCAACCGTAACCGTTGATGACTTGCCGGCCGAGTTTCGTGATCATGTGCACAACGCACTGCATTTAGAAGGTATTCCGGCAGATGCCAAACTATCTGAAACGCTGGCCATGGTGGAACGTCAAATGATCAAGCGCGCCATGAACATGACCGGTCATGTTCAAACCAAGGCGGCAGAAATTTTGGGTATTACCAAAAGCGGCCTGAACCAAAAATTAAAAAAACTCAACCTCAGTTGAATTAAACGAGTGCCCAGGATATCGGTATCCGTGCGAAGGGTTGGCCAACCCTACCGGCCGACCTTGATGGCCCATCCGGGCCGCCGGTCCATGGAACACGCGCGGGGCCCAAACGCCGCCCCCCGGGCGACAGTGACCGTGGATGCCATTGGGCGCAAATAGTTGCACCTGCATACATATGCCTTATTGCTCGGTGCCCTCCTTTATAAATTCTGGTAGCGGCACAACACCGGCAGCCCTCCAAACCTTACCACGGCAAATCATCTGCGGCCACCAAGGGCCCTCGCGGGCACCCCGGCTATTTCACGCCTTGGAGGCCTCCATTGACAAGGCCTTCCGAAGCGCCGCGGTACGCATGCGACCGCAAGCGCCTGATAACCCCGGAAATGGTTGTCTCGGGAGCACCCGTAGGGAGGAAAATATTTAAGCGGTTCTTTCTGAAAAAGGCCGATCACAACATGTTACCAGGCCTATTGGCACCCATTTACATTTAAGCTATTGAACATTTTCAGTAAATTAAATGGACATCCATGATGTCTAATCGCCTGTGGCCGCGGGCAACATCTCGGCATACATAAACCCTGGATATTCCTCCTGGAGTGCCTTCAAAGATTTCTCATATTCAGCCACCCGCCCTGTTTGCCGCTGAAGCAGGGCCAGCTGATACAGGGCATCCGCTTTGAGGACCGGCTCCGCGCCTTCGACAATTCGGGTAAAGACCGCCATTGCATCCTCATGGCGGCCGGCGGCGGCATAAGCATAGCCGAGTCCACTTCGCGCAGCCGATAAGGCGTAGGATCCCTCCGGAAACCCTTTTTCAGCAGCAACATATTGGGTGATGGCGGCCTCGATACGGCCAGCCTGGTATTGCATTTGAGCATAGAGCAGCCGCCCGGTCTTGCCCCCCTGATAATTCCCATAGTTCGACAAAAGGTCTTCGAATTCCGGCGCAACGGCGTCAAGGGCT
The DNA here is from genome assembly GCA_050124295.1 of Desulfobacterales bacterium. Taxonomy (GTDB): domain Bacteria; phylum Desulfobacterota; class Desulfobacteria; order Desulfobacterales; family UBA5852; genus JABZFP01. The sequence goes on from JASFFM010000003.1 coordinate 15,573, forward strand.
TGGGCGGCATCCTGCCGGGCGAGTTCCGATTGATAGTGACGCATGGCCAGTTCAAGTAAGGTAAACGATTTTGTTTCGGCCCTCTCACGAAAATATCCGTATACCAGGGTAGCGGCAATAATCACGAGCAGTACACTGAAACCAGCGCTGATCGGCTTCCAGTAGGTATTGATCGTGCCCATCAGTCGGGATGTCAGGGTGAGAAATTCATCGGGTTGCTCCAGGTCACGTTTGCGTGCCCTGGAAATTCGTTTCTGCGCCATAAAACGACCTCCTTCACGGTGGGGGCGCCCCCCTTGGTCATAAATCAGACAATGGTTTTGCGGATACGCTCCCATGCCGTTTCGGGAATGGTGGCCCCCAACACCCGACAAACTTCATATCCGCAGACGGATGCCAGTCGACCGCACTGCTCGATAGGCTTGCCTTCCATAAGCCCGTATAGAAAGCCGGCGGCCCAGAGATCACCGGCCCCGGTTGTGTCAATGACATCCGCAGCGTAGATCGGCTCGATAGAGTATACACAATCTTGCGTTGCCACGATGCTGCCGCGGGCGCCCTTTTTCAAAACCGCCATCTCCACCTTGGATGCCAGCGCTGCCAAAGCATCGGTCTCGTTCCGGCAGCCTGTAAAAGTCCTCGCTTCATCTTCGTTGGCAATGACGATATTCACATATTCCTCCAAGACGGCCGCCAACAGGTCCATGTTTTCCTCAACCACCGTAAAACTGGCCAAGTCAAGCACGATTTTGGCTCCGGCTTCCCGGGCCCGCTGCAGGGCGTGCAAAAACAGATCGCGGTTGTATATGAGATACCCCTCGACCAGAGCGACCGCCGCCCCCTCAAAAGCATTCGCGGGGATTTCCGCCGGTGTCATCTCGGCGGACGCGCCCAGGTATGTCAACATCGTGCGCTGGGAGTCCGGTGTAATCAGGGACAGCACGCGCCCTGTCGGTGTGGCCGCCGGCATCAGGAATGGCTCAACCCGATGCCGGTTCAGGTCGCGTTCAAACAGATGGCCGAAGTCGTCTTGGCCACACTTGCCGAGAAAGCGGGTCTTCCCTCCCAGGTTGGCAGCGCCGAGAATGGTGTTGCAGGCGGCGCCTCCCGGTACCACACGGGCATCCCCATCGGCCCGCTGCAGGACGTTCTGAATCGTATCGGCATCGAAATACACCATACCGCCTTTGGGCACCCCCGTGCGCGCGACAAAAGCATCCGACACCGGCACGAGAATATCGACCAGCACGGATCCGATGCCAACCATCAAACGGGAGTTACGGTCTTGCCAAAAACCATTGGCCATAACGGTCTTAATCCTTTGTTGCCGCGATGACGTCAGGGGCTCTAACCCAAGCGCTTTCCAGTGGGTGCCGACCCCACCCCGGCCAGCTACCAGACAAGCTTCTTGTGAATCCAGCCTTTATCGCCATCTGCGCTCTGAACATTTAGCCAAACGCCCTGTCGTTTCAGGACCCTAAAGGGCACCCCGCGTTCCGCCTTGAATACGACATCATGCTGGGTGCCGGGTCCAGAACGGATATTCACCAGATCGTTGCGCGTAATAACCGTGCTTTCTTTTCCCAGAAGCTTCCCATGGATCCATCCATTATCGCCCTCGAAATCCCGAAAGTATACCCATTCGCCCTGCCTGTTAATCACCTCCAGGGGATGATAGCGCTCCACTTCCCAGAGGATTTCATATTTACCGGTGCCAGGGCCGGAGCGGATATTGGCCTTGCCGGCCTTGACGGACATACGCTCCGCAAAAGCGTTTCCGGCCGCAAGCACCATTAGTAGGACCGCCAGCAGAAGAAAACCGGCGCCCGCCCTGACCTGGCCTGTTTGATGATACTGGCTTAGCATACCCTGTTCTCCTTATTCACCAAACGTGTTCCCGCAGATAACCTATGGTTTCGGCATGCCTTCCGTTGCAGTAAATCAGTCCAGACGGTGTAATCCGATTTCCAACGCGATGGATCGTGCCACGTCAAATTCCGCCGCCGTCAGGGGTAGTGAAAGCTCCGGGAATTCCCTGGCTCGACCGCAGGGCCGGTATTGCGGCATCAGGTTCACATAGCTGTCGGGGGACAATTGCTCGGCAATAAAGGTCAGGATGCCCCGGGTTTCATCAAGTCCCCCAGGCATCACCAAATGACGAATGATCATGCCACGCCGAGCAATTCCAGCCTTGTCCGTCACCAAATCGCCGACCTGCTGGTGCATGACCCGCAAGGCCGCGCTGGCAACCACCGGATAATCGGAAACGCCGCTGTATGCTTGGCTGGACGCCGACTTCCAGAATTTGAAATCGGGCATGTAGATGTCAACAATCCCCTCCAGCAGCGCCAGCGTTTGCGGGTCGTCATAGCCGCCGGAGTTGTAGACCAAGGGAAGGTGCAGCCCCCTGCCGGCCGCGATTTCCAATGCAGCCAGAATCTGGGGCACAACATGGGAGGGCGTTACCAGGTTGATATTGTGGCATCCCATGCTTTGCAACCGCAACATGATTTCCGCCAACCGGTCATGCGTTATCGGTTGACCGGCGGCCTGGTGACTGATCTCATCGTTCTGGCAAAAACAGCACCCCAAGTTGCAGTGCGTAAAAAAAATGGTGCCCGACCCATGGCGACCCACCAGCGGGGCTTCCTCACCGAAATGCGGGTTGTAGCTGGCCACCCAGGCCTTGTCGGTTGTTCGACAATATCCGACTTCACCGTCCAGCCGGTTCACACCACATTGCCGAGGACAGAGATCGCAGGCGCGCATCCGCGCCCGGGCAGCTGCCGCACAACGCTTCACATGCCCCGTTGCATGGGATTGAAGATAGATCGGCCAATCGCTAGGCAATCGCGACCTCCTGAGCCGGAAAACAATCACCGCGCTTCGATTTGGCTTGTCGAAAATCACGCCTTCGCGGCATCACTGGAAGGCACGGTTCAAGGGAAGGACCCGTGTCGGCTATCATCGGAAGGTCGTCCGTGAGGCAAAAACGAAAACGGATATCGTCGTCAGCGTAAGGGCCGTCCAGCCCCATGCCCATTATGGGCCGGGAATCTCGTAGGTTGTGCAATCCCCACCGCTGCAGGTCCGCGTTTGTTTCGAGGCGCCCTTTCCGCCACTGTTGCCGACCGCGTAATTGGTGGTACTCATGACACGTTCGAAATCCTCAGCACCGCAATGGGGGCATTGCATCTCAACGGAATCCTGGCTACCAACGGCCAGAAACTCGAAAAGTTCGTTGCATTGTAGACATTTGAATTCAAAAATGGGCATAAAATCATCCTAAAACAATTTTTGGGCAAATCATGAATACCCCGTCACGGACATGAAAAAACCACCACGGAGTGCGATTCCCAGTTGAGGCTTATGCGTTCTGCGTATGGCCGCCCGCTAAAGGCGTACCGTGCTGATGCCCGCCACAGCTTAGAATCGGCTGCAATTGAACAATCAGCGCCAAATAGACCATTGCCGAACGGACATTAATTAAGCCCTTCGATTCGGCATTGTCAAGCGGCACACCCCTGCATTCTATTTTCCCATCAGCATCTCACGCGCATGGGCCAGTGTTTTAGGGGTGATTTTAATCCCCCCCAGCATCCGGGCCATTTCCCGCAAACGTTCTTCCGTATCGAGCGGATCGATGGTGGTTCGTGTACGCCCTCGGTGGACCGACTTGGATATCTTGAGGTGGGAATCGCCGAACTTGGCGATTTGGGGCAGATGCGTAATACAGATGACTTGGTGATGGGCGGCCAGCGCACCCAATTTTTGCCCCACGGTTTCCGCCACCCCGCCACCAATTCCCGCATCCACCTCATCGAAGATGACCGTCTCCAGTGCACTGCCGGCCGCCAGAATGGCTTTCAGCGCCAAAACGACCCGCGACAGTTCGCCACCGGAAGCGATGGCGGCCAGAGGCTTCAGCTGTTCGCCGACATTGGGGGCAATCTGAAAAACAGCCCGATCCGCGCCCCGCGCGTCCGTTTTGCAACCATCCACGGTCAAAAAGGCCGGTGTGTGTTCATCGGCAGGCACCGGGGTAAGGGCGACCGCGAAGCGGGTCCCCGGCATCTGCAAGGAAGAAAGTTGTTCGGCGATATCACTGGATAGGGTTTCGGCCACCGTGACCCGCTGATCATGCAGGTTCCGAACGGCTTTCACCAGTCGCTGGTGGTTTTGCTGCAGGCGCGCGTCCAGCGTACCAATCTGTTCGGCCAGGTTTTCAAGACCCGCCAGGGCCACTTCAATCGATTGGTGTTTACCGATCACATCGGCCAGGGTGGGGCCATATTTGCGCTTCAGCCGATTCAATGTATCCAATCGCGCATCCACCTCCTCCAGTCGATGATCGTCACTTTCCACATGGCGTAAATAGCGCCGCAGCTCTTCAACGAGGTCCTCAATCTGATAAATCAATTCGGCCACACGCTCCGTAGGCCGTTGAAGATCGCCATCGATCGCCGCGGCGGGTTCCAGCTGACGCTGCATGCCGCCCAGACGATCCGTCACCGAATCTTGTGCGCCGTAGAGAACCTCCAGACTGTGGTTGACCGTTTGCATCAATGTCTGGGCATTCCGCAGGCGGCGGCGCTCCTTTTCCAAGCGCTCGTCCTCTTCGGGGCTGACCTGAGCGGCCTCAATCTCCCCTTTTTGAAATTGCAGCAATTCGCGCTGCTCGTCCTGATGATCGCGCTGGGCCAGCAATTGATCACGTTGGGCCAGCAAAGGCACAATGGTCCGGTAAAGCTCGGCAATGTGTTCCCGCAGATCCATGAGATTGCCATACCGATCCAGAATATCCAGTTGGTAATCTTCTTTCAGCAAGGATTGGTGTGCATGCTGGCTGGAAATGCTGGCCAGATTCTCAGTGATGGTCTGGAGTATCTGCATGGTGGCCATACGGCCATTGATAAACACGCGATGGCGATCCTGCCGTGAAATAACGCGCCGCACCAGCAGGCCTTCCTCACCCGGGTACCCCTGGTCCGCCATTATGGCCAACACGGGGGCCGCAGGTGCCAGATCGAAAAAGGCTTCCAGTTCGGCGGTATCCTCGCCCGTGCGAATCAATTTTGCGGTCGCTCGCGCCCCCAAAAGCAGTTGGACCGCATGAATGATGATGGATTTGCCGGCACCGGTCTCGCCGCTCATGATCGTCAGTCCGGCATCGAATCGGATCTGCAGATCATCGATGATGGCAAAGTTCTTTATGGAGAGTTCGCGCAGCATAAATAGGAATCCGGCCGAAAGGGCTTGGGGAGCGTGTACCAGCCGCAATATGGCACAGCTATTTTTCTTTGTAAAGCCGCGCCAAAAATAGTTTTTTCTAATGATACCAGGGATAAAGAAGCGGTACTGATCGGCAGAAAAGGACAGGCACACGGGCCGGGCCAGCCGCATCTAGGCTGCAGCAGCCTGGTATCCCAGATCGAAGGCCTTCAGATTGGTATCGATAAACGCGGATTTGGTGCGGGATTGAATGGCCTGGCGGACCATTTCTTCACCCAGGGGCAGGATGCCTGTCTGGCAGAGCGCGCCCAGCAGCACGATATTGAGGGACATGATGTTGCCGGCCTTTCGGGCTAGATCCGCAGCATCCAACGCAATCAGTCCCCCGGTTTTGGACTTGATCAGGCCTTGCAACTGGTCCAGGTCGGGATAGGTGCTCCCGCCGATGGAGACCGTAAACGGCGGCAACGGCGCCATGTTGGTAATAACGACGGTCCGCAGATTGCACTTGTTCAAAGCCCGCAGGGTCTCCGAGGGCTCGAAACCGACCAGTACATCGGCTTCGCCGTCGGAGATGATCGTGCTTCGGGCGTCACCGAATACCATGGCCGACTCCACGACGCCCCCACGCTGGGCCATCCCGTGAATTTCGCTCATGCGGACCGGAATATCGGCCATCAGAGCGGCCTCCCCCAGTACTTTGGATGCCAGCAGATTACCCTGGCCACCTACTGCAACAATGATTAAACGCGTCGGTTGCATAGCGACTCCTGATGTTGGGACCGTGAATGACGGCAAGCAATTAAGATTTCGATTTGACGGGCACAATTGCATGCTCTGGACAAACCTGGGCGCAAAGGGCGCAGCCGATGCATATATCCGCATCGATTTGCACCCGGTTGTCCTCCAGGGTAAATGCCGGACACCCCAGCGCGTTGATGCACTCACGATGATTGCGGCAACGGTCCGACACCCGGAACGCTTTGCCCCGCAGTTGGCGCAAGCCTTTGGCGTAGAGGGCGCATTTTTCCTCCGCGATCACCACCGACACCCCATCGAAGGTCACAGCATCGCGGATGGCGGCGATGCTTTTCTTGAGCTGATAGGGCCGAATCGTGACCACCTGGGGCACCCCGATGGCTTTGATCAGCGGTTCCAGGGCCACGTGACCATAACCCTCCAGCTTTAGTTCTTTCATGTCGACGCCGGGATTGGGTTGGTGACCGGTCATGGCCGTTGTGCGGTTATCCAGTATAATCAGGGTCAAATCGTGTTGGTTGAACACCGCATTGATCAGACCGGGGATGCCGGAATGAAAAAAGGTGGAATCCCCTATAAAGGAGACCACTTTCTGGGAGGTGGCCTGGGCAAATCCACCGGCACTGCCGGTGGAGGCGCCCATGCAAATAACGAAGTCACCCATGTTGAGGGGCGGCAAAAAACCCAGTGTGTAGCATCCGATATCGGACGGATGGATAACGTCAAGGCCTTCGGTGGCTTTTTTGACCGCATAGAATGTCGCCCGGTGGGAACATCCGGCACAGAGGATGGGCGGTCGTTGGGGAATTTCCGGCACATCGGATAAATCCGGCACCGGCGAGGGACTGCAAGCGATGCCGAAATAGTCTGCCATCTTCTGGCGCACCATGGCCGGATCGAACTCGTAAAGACGCGAAAACAACTCCGGGCCTTTGCCCTTGATCGGCAGGAGCAACCCCCTTTCTTGGGCCAGGGCTTTGACCCCCTCTTCCATGTAAGGTTCGCCTTCTTCCACCACAAGAACTTTTTCACAGCCCGCCAGGAAAGCACCGATGCGATCGGCCGGCAGGGGATGGGAAAACCCGATCCGCAACACGCGGACCCGGTCTTGGATCGCCAGATCCTGCAGCGCGTCGGCAACATACGTATAGCTGACACCGTTGCAGATGACCCCCCAAGTGCCCTGGCCTTCCTCAAAATTGTAGGGACTCTCTTCGGCCAGGGTTTGCGCCCGGGCCAGGTTATCCAAAAGCTGCGCGTGCAGCCGCCGCGATACCGCCGGAACGGTCACGTAGCTGAAGGGGTCTTTGGCAAAGTGTCCCTCGGTCTGGGGCGATCCCAGCGGTCCCAAGGTTACAACAGCCGTGGAATGATTGATGCGGGTCGTGGTTCGCAAAATCACCGGTTCGTGAAGCGTTTCCGATAGTTCGAAGGCGTAGGGCACCATGTCTTTGGCTTCTTCGACCGATGAAGGTTCGAGCAGAGGCAGCCCGGAAAGCTTGCCGTAGTAGCGATTGTCCTGCTCGTTTTGACTGGAGAACATATACGGATCATCGGCCGAAATCACCACCAGCCCGGCCCGGGTACCGACATAGGCAAGCGTCATAAGCGCATCCGCCGCCACGTTGAGTCCCACATGCTTCATCATGCACATACTACGCAAACCAGAATTGGCCGCCGCCGCCGCGACTTCCAGGGCCACTTTTTCATTGGTGCTGTATTCGAAGTACAGATCCGTTTCCTGGGCCACCTGAAAAAGATTGAGCGATATTTCCGATGAGGGCGTACCGGGGTAGGTGGCGGCAAAAGCCACGGATGCCTCCAGCGCACCCCGGGCGATGGCCTCGTTGCCCAGCAGGAGCACTTTCTTGCCGGGTTGATCGGTCAGCAGTTTATGCATGGCGTGTCCTTTTAAATAAGAGTGGCGATCGTCGCTGGGCCATAGATCTATTGGAGACGGATGCCGCCCTAAATAGCGACAAAGCTTATCGTTTATACCAAGCCCTAATTCACTGTAAAGGTTTTTCGCTCCGCCAAGCATCGGTTGGATCCAGCTTGAATGGGGCAAACCACTTTACAAAATACGGGCCGTGATCTATTAATACAAATTTATTCACCCTATCAAGCAGGCTAAATATTGACGACCGCAAACGACACCAAATCCCCTGCAAGGATCTTGGTTTTGGCCACGCGCAATCCAGGCAAAACCACTGAAATCCGCGACCTGCTGTCAGATTTCCCGATCGAAATTCGAAATTTAAACGATTTTGGACCCATACCGGAAGTTGAAGAAGACGGTACGAGTTTCGAAGAAAACGCCTATAAAAAGGCTGCCTTTGCCGCCCGTGTGTTAGGCTTTCCGGCCCTGGCCGACGATTCTGGTCTGGTGGTCGAAGCGCTGGGCGGTGCCCCGGGGGTTTACTCGGCGCGCTATGCCGGTGAAAAGGCCACCGATAGCGACCGCTGTGACAAACTGCTGCGGGCCATGAAAGGCCAAAAACACCGTGCCGCAGCTTTCGAATGCGTGATTTCGATAGCGGTACCCGAAGGCCCGGCCCTCACCTATGAAGCCCGCTGTGAGGGCGAAATCGCGCACCAGCCCCGCGGCCACAATGGGTTCGGATATGACCCGGTCTTTTTCTATCCCGCTTACAACAAGACCTTCGCCGAAATGAGCATGGCCGAAAAGAGTGGCATCAGCCATCGGGGACTGGCCCTGCAGGAGCTGCGATCGGAATTCGAAAAGGTCATGATCTGGATCCAGCAACACATGCCTGTGGTTGTCCGCACCGGCTGTGTCTCCGAAAATAGCGCTGAACCGCAATAGGCCCCGCTGTCATCCACAAATTCAGGTCCCACGCGGCGGCGCTACAACCGATAGAATGGCCGTCGCCTTGCAAAGGCGCACAACATACTTACCGCCAACCATCCGTCTGCAGGGAGACAACCATGACCAAAGCAAACGACAGCATTGATATTATCCAGGTGATCGGCCGTATTGATTCGGCCGCGGCGGCCCGGCAGCTGTTCGAGGAGCGCCTGGATGCGGAAAACCTCGCTAAGATGACGGAAATAACCAGCCCCGCGGTACTGGTGAAAATTGCCAATGCGATCGTCTTATGCGATCCTTCGGCAATTTTTGTCAATACCGGTTCCCCTGAAGACCGGGCCTGGATTAGACAGCATGCCCTGGAGAAAAAAGAAGAACAGAAGCTTCCCATGCCGGATCACACCATTCACTTCGATCTAAAGGCCGAACAGGGGCGCATCATTGACAGGACTTTTTATATCGTTGACCCCGATGAAGCGGTCAGCTCGCTGGCCCTCAAAAAGCTGCGCCAAGAGGCCTTGCAGGAAATTCGCCAGGAAATGACCGGGATCATGCAGGACAAAACCATGATCATCGGATTTTATATCCGGGGGCCGGTGGGCGCCCAGGTGTCCAACCCGGCCTTGGAAATCACCAGTTCCGCTTACGTCTCGCACAGCGCCGAGATTCTTTATCGCAATGCCTTCCACCAGTTTGACCGTGAGGTCGAACGCCAGGATCATTTTTATGCCAACATTCACAGCGAAGGCCAGAACCGACCCGAAGATCTGCCGTATGCCAGGGTGTTCATGGATCGCAGCCACCGCACGACCTACAGCTTCAAGTGCACTTACGCCGGCAATACCCTGCTGCTGAAAAAGGGTAACCACCGTTTCTCGGTGGACCGCTCGGTCTACGAGAAGCGCGGACGCGAACTCTCCGAGCACATGTTCATTACCGGCATCAACGGGCCGAACGGCCGTATTACCTGGATCACCGGGGCGGCACCCAGCGGCTGCGGCAAAACCACGACCGCCATGGCCGGCAATCATTTCGTGGGCGACGACCTGGCCCAGATGTGGATCGCCGAGGATGGCAGCGTTCGATCCGTCAATCCAGAATGCGGCATTTTCGGCATCGTCGAGGATGTCAACCGGGAAGGCGATCCCTTGCTCATGCGCTGCCTGCGTGAAAAGGGCACCGAAGTCATTTGGTCCAATGTACTGATCGACGATGACGGAATCCCCCACTGGAAAGGGAACGGCGAACCCCACCCTTCGCGAGGATACAATTTTCAAGGCCCTTGGGAGGAGGGTCTCACCGATGGCGAGGGCCGGGCGATACCCATATCCCATCCCAATGCCCGCTGCACCCTGGCATCGACCTCCCTGGGCAATTACTCGGCGCGTGCCGAAGATCCAGCCGGTGTTGAGACGCGCGTCATTACCTATAGCGGTCGCGACAGCAACACCATGCCACCGGTCTGGGCGGCGCGCAATTCGGACGAGGGCGTCGTCATCGGCGCCTGCATCGTGTCGGCCGCGACGGCCACCGAAGTCGGTGCCACGGGTGTCAAGCGGGCGCCTTGGGCCAATGCACCGTTTATTCCCGGTTCCTTGGGCGATTACATGGATGCTCAGTTTCGATTCTTCGGCAGCGACCGGATTGCTGCGGATAAACGTCCCGTGATGGCCGGTTTGAACTATTTCCTGACCCATGAAGCACGGGGCGGCGAAGGCCCTAATCTCCTGGGGGAAAAACGCGACGTCAAGGTCTGGCTGGCGTGGCTCGAGCGGCGAGCGCACAACGAAGTGGCAGCCATTGAGACCCCCATCGGGTATCTACCGCGCTACGAAGACCTGAAAGCGCTCTTTGATACGATCATCGGCAAAACCTACCCGGAAACCCTCTACAACCAGCAATTTTCACTCTACGTTGACAACATCCTGGCTCGCATCGAATTACAGATCGAGGCGTATCGCAAGGAAAAGCACATTCCAGCCACGCTTTTCCAGATTCTGGAAGCCCAACGCGATGGATTGGCCCTTTTAAAAAATCAATACGGGCCCATTGTGACGCCCGCACAACTGAGCGCCCCAGCCGCCGGGCGCTAAGTCCTTTCGACCTCACCGGGGGTGCCGGCCGGCCGGCACCCATCTTTGATTGCCCCCATTGCCGACAGACGCCTGAGGTTCCATGACCGCTGCTACCATCGTAAAAGTTCTCGTCAGTCGGCGCATGCTGGTGGCGCTTATCATGGGATTTGCGGCTGGCCTGCCGTTGCTTCTGACCATCGGTGTCTTGCAGGCCTGGATGAAAGATGCCGGTGTTGATCTGACGATCATCGGGCTGATGAACCTGGTACAAATTCCCTACACCTGGAAATTCCTATGGGCGCCCCTGCTCGATCGCTATGCCATCCCTTTCCTGGGGCGTCGTAAAGGCTGGCTTTTATTGGCCCAGCTGGCCTTGATCACGGCCATCATCGGCTTGGGAATGAGTGATCCCCGAAACCATTTCGGCGCGCTGGTTCTGATGGCCTGCCTGGTGGCCTTTTTCAGCGCCACCCAGGACATTGTCATCGATGCGTATCGCCGTGAAGATCTTCCCGACCAAGAGTTGGGGCTGGGTTCATCGCTGTATATCTACGGTTACCGACTGGGAATGCTCTTGGCAGGCGGTGGCGGTCTCATCATGGCGGATCACATGCCCTTCTCCCAGGTATACGCGATCATGGCGCTCTGTCTGCTGCCCTGCCTGGTTACAACCTGGCTCACACCTGAACCCCCGGTTGTCGAAGGAGCTCCGACCACTTTGAAGGAAGCTGTCGTCGCACCCCTGGTGGAATACCTTCAGCGGCCCGAGGCCTATTGGATGCTGACCTTCATCCTATTTTACAAGATCGGTGATACCATGGCCAGCGCTATCAGCACGCCATTCTATCTCGACATCGGTTTTTCCAAGTCCGAGGTCGGCGCCGTGGTAAAGCTTTTCGGGTTCTGGGCCACCATCGCCGGCGCGGGTATCGGAGGCGTCACGATTCTAAAACTGGGGATTGCGCGCTGCCTGTGGATTTTTGGCGTACTGCAGGCGCTGTCTACAGCCTGTTTCGCTCTTCTGGCACGGGTGGGGGAACATCTGCCGACCTTGGCCGGTGTAATTGCCTTCGAAAACTTCAGCAGCGGCATGGGCACTTCCGCTTTCGTCGCCTTCATGGCCAGTATTACCAACAAAAAATTTACCGCGACCCAGTACGCCCTACTAAGCAGCCTGATGGGAATGCCGCGGGTTTTCGCCTCCGCGCCCACGGGGTTCATGGCCAAATACCTGGGCTGGGAGGGCTTTTTCATTTTCTGTACCTTGATTGCCGTTCCGGGAATGTTGATGCTGACCAAATTCGCGCCCTGGAATGATCAGCGGCCGAGGACAGTGGTCTGACTGGCAACCGTGGCCAACGACACGGAAATGATTAGTATATCATAGCCATGGAACCATTCAGACCATGGCAACCCTTCTTGAGAAGCAGGAAAAGCGTTTTCAATGACCGCCCCCCATCCCGAAGATAACATCCTGGCCTTGCGCCAGCATCTGGCCATACAGCGAAGCGAAATCCTGGCCCTGGCACCGGAAAAAGCGCTGGCGCGGATCTTGGAACACCCGCAGCCCGCGGCCCTGGTGCATTCCTTCCCTGAAGAAGATTGGCATGTGCTCATCCACGAAATCGGTCCGGACGACGCAGGGCCCTTAATTGCTCTGGCGGCCCATAAACAGCTTGAATACCTGCTGGACCAGGAACTCTGGCAGCGGGACCGCATCGATTTCGACGCCGCTCGGCGATGGCTGGCGCGCTTGATCGGCGCCGAATCTTCCCCCGCCCGTATGGTGCGTTGGCTGGCCAAAGAAAAAACGAACCTGATCGAACTTTTTCTTAACCGGTCCATCGAAGTCCAGATCCGTGAGCACGACCAGGAGGCTTCCATTTTCGGACCGGATTTTTTCTCCTATGACAATGTTTTTTATATCCGTATCCTCGCCCCTGAGGAGGATTCCGGACCACCCGGCCCCAAGAAAACCGAGACGCTCTCGCAAAACCTCATCAAGCGCCTCTTAGACCAACTGGCGGAAGACGATTTTGTTCGCTTTCAGGGAATCCTGCTGGAGGCGGCCAACGTGCTGCCGGCGGAAATCGAGGAAGAAGCCTACCGCCTGCGCACCGTGCGCCTGGCGGAAAAAGGGTTTCTGCCCTTCGAGGAAGCCGTCGGCCTCTACCAGCCGATAAGCGATCGGGATTTCCACCAGAAAGGGCAACGTCAGCAAACCATGATGCCCGCGCAGCCGGATCTCTTTCCCATGGTGCCCATGACCGTGCTCTCCGAGGGCAACCTTTTCACAGGCGCCCTCCAGCATATCGATCACCCGGAGCAGCGCCAGGCGCTGCAGGAAGAATTTGCGGCGCTATGCAACCGGTTGATTGTTGCCGATCAGCAAAAAATCGATCGCCGGGAGGCCCTGGCGGCCGTCGTTGCCAAGGCCAGTGGCTATCTCCACATGGGCCTCCAAAAGCTTCTGCCGGGAGATGCCCCCTCGACGACCGGTGCCCAGGCGGCCGCACGGGCCCTGCGGGGTTATCATCTTGAGGCCTTGTTTAAACTGGGGTACAGTGACGCCCTGGCGCTGAAGCGAACCGCCGAAGAATGGGTTCACCGAAGCTGGTTTGCGGCACGGGGGTTGTCGCTGACCTTCTGGGGTGAAACCTGGCTGGGGGTTATCGGGGGATTGCTGATCAAACGGCCGCTGTGCTTTGACAACTACCAAACCGGCCGCATGTACAGGGAGTTTGCCCGCCGTGAAGACCTTGTCTGGAGCCGACACCAGTTGGAGCAGGTCAAACTTTGGGACCATTTGCTGGAACGCATCGACCCGGCCCTTGCAGCGCCCTCGACGTATGGTTTTCTCTCCTATAAGAATCTGCTCCTCACCCTTTGGGCACGGCACTGTCTGTCTCTGCCGGAAGAGGTAGGTCATATCCCGGCCGCAGCCTTTCAGCCTTTTTTCAAGAAGCTCTTTGGAGACCGGGCGACTTCCGGGACCACTTCCAAACCGCAAATCGACACGGCCCTGCGCACGGATTTCTTAACCTGGCTGTCCCGCCGATCGAAACAACCGGCCTCTGAACTGTCGGCCATCGGCGCCTCACTGGAGGCTTTGTTTGTCGAACTGGAGGAATCCTACGGGCGTGTCCGGGTCGATCAGATCGATCCGCGCTTTATCAACCATTTTCTCCTCGAATCGCCGGCGCCGTGAACCGCCGCGCGCCATAAGTCCGCCGCGGCCGCTTCGGCCATGCCGGTCGAATCATATGGCCTATGGGAATGCCGGGCCACCAGAAGGTTGGGGCAAGGCAGATCGAGGGCTGTTGCCGCCGCCGCAGCTGGGCGAAACACTGTCCAAGGAAAATGCCATTTCTGGCCGGAAATTAGCCGAGATAACTCCATGGTTGCTCCGGCCGCCCTTCCTGCTCTCCGATGATTTCGAAGCACTTGACGGCACGGTCCACCATCTGAAGGGTGTGGGCTTCATCAATGTCAAACTGCTTCTGAACCGCCGCAAACGCTTTATCGTTGATCAAAACCTGTTCCGCGCGCGCCGAGGTGCAAATCGACTGAACCTCATTGACCAGATCTCCGATGATGGAGTAGCGCCGCGTTTTGGGAGCACCGATGCTTCCGGCCATAACCTGTCCGGTCGCCACGCCAATGCCGATCTCTAACAAAGGCAAATCCTCTTTCTCCCGCTGTTGGTTGATGGCCCCCAACAACTGCTGCATTTCCATCGCGGCGTTGACCGCCCGCAGCGGGTCATCATCGTGGGTCTGGGGCACCCCCCAAACAGCCAGCATCCGATCGCCTAAATATTTGTCAATCATCCCTTCATGGCGAAATACCACACCGGTCAGGTGATCGAAATGGTGATTGAGAAAATCGATCAGCTCTTCCGCCCCCAGCGAGTCGGTCAAGGGATGGAAGTCAATGATATTGGTCATGAGAAGCGTGGCCTGGTGGGGTTTTCCTTCCAGATCCACTTCCAGCTGTCCGGCAACGACCATTTCCGCCATTTCGGGGGAAAGCACTTTGCGATAGCGGTCGCGCTCCAGGGACTCGCGGGTCACATTTTTGGCAATTTGCGAGTTGCGGATGAACATGGCCGCTTTATTGGCCATATTGGAGAGCAGATTTAGATCTTTTTCACCATAAGGCTTGTATGCCGCCCAGCGGTCAAGCAGGATCACGCCGTGTAAATCGTGTTCATCCAGGATCGGGACGGCAAGGGTTGAATGGGCTGGTGTCTCAACGAACTCGGGGGCCTCTCGCCCGGCGGAAACATTCGGATTCATCAACACCATGCCCTGGCCATGATCGGCGACAAGTTCGATCAGTGCAGGGGTAATCACCAGTTCGTCGTCCAGGTTTTTGGTTTTATAAGCATGAACGGAAAATTCACCCTTCGAGTCAAAAAGCATGACAACGCCTTGATCAAACTCCAGAATGTCGAAAATGCGATCCAACAGCCGCCCCAGAATAAAATCGACGTGTAGATCGAAGCCGATGTCGCGCTGCAACTCAAAGGAAATGCGAAGGCGTTCATAATCCGTCCGCAAAACCTCCTCGTCGATGATATTCGATTCGGGAAAGAAGTTATTGAGCTTCTCCGGTGCGACCTTGTAGAGAATGTATTTCGCAAGCGTTGCCTCGTCATCCTCCTTGAAGTTGATCTTCCGGGCTTCCATCTGTTCGCGAAACAGGCAACGGGTGTTGCCCAGTTGAATTTCATCCCCGTCTTTGAGAAATACTTTCCCTTTGAGCCGCTCACCTTTGACGTAGGTGCCGTTGCGGCTGCCCAGGTCTCGGATCGAATAACCCTGTTCCTTTTCGAATGCGATCAGGCAGTGAACCTTGGATATCCCTGCTTCGGGGATCTTGATCCGGTTTTTGGGGTGTCGTCCGATGACGTTGTGATCGACGAGATTATACTCGCTGCGCCCCAGTTTCGTGAAGATATATAGCTTAGCCATGCGGTTACCTTTTACAGTTCTTCGTTTCAGTGGTCGCAACACCACTCCGTCGAACCGTTGCGGCGCAATCCGTTTGCGGCCCTGCTACCGATGGAAACAGGCCCGTATTCGTATGCGGGAGGAACTTGGCGGCGCTGAAACGATTCATGAAGGCCTGATTGACGTTGAGTTCCAGGTACGTGATGCGATCACGGATGTGGTCGAGACGTTTGAGGCTCGAAGGCTTTGTTAACACCATTTTAGCTCCCTCCAGCGAGCTGTTTCCCAGAGGGCGATAATGGTTCAAGGGCAAATCCGGAAGCATACCGATCGTGATGGCCGACCGCGGATCGATGAAAACACCAAACGTACCCGCCACGAAAAAGGTCTCAATTTGCCCGGGTGTCATCCCCACCGCTTCCGTAATGGTTTCCAGGATAGTATACATTGCCGCTTTGGAGCGAATCAAGCTGTCAAGATCCGCCTGGCCAATCGTGAGCGGCTCGCCGGAACCGGTGGTGCCCGCTTCGGCAACGATCAAGCGCAGCTCGCCATCCACAGTGATCAAACGTTTCCCGCAGATCGAGGGAACGAACCGCCCCTGAATATCGATCATACCGCGGTCGAACAGTTGCGCAGCCAGATCAATGACACCCGACCCGCAAATGCCCAGCGGTGGTTTATCGGCGATGGTGCGCAACGCAAAACGACGCGCCTCTCCATGAATACGCACCTGATCGATGGCCCCCGGGCGGGCGGTCGTACCAATGCGGCTGACGCCGCTTTCCAGCGCCGGTCCGGCCGCACCGGCACAGGCAATCAGCCAGTTCTGATTGCCCAGCACAACCTCAGCATTTGTTCCGACATCCACAAGCAGGGCCGTTTGGGAGCGGCGGTCCAAATTGCTGTAAAGGATGCCGGCGATCAGGTCGCCGCCAAAATAGCTGCCGATATTCGGAAAGACAATGACCCGTGCACTGCTGGCAACCTTCAAACCCAGGCTGGCGGCCGATAAAAGACCTGGCCGGTTGACCACCGGGATATAGGGCTCCCGTATCATCCAGCGCGGATTCAACCCCATAACGAGGTGGGTCATGGTCGTGTTGCCGGCCAAAGCCAAAAGCGCAATACGCGACGGCACGATGGGCACCCCGCGGCAGAGCGCTGTAATGTTTCGATTCAATCCTTCAACGACCAAGCGCCTGAGATGATGCAGACCATCTTCTTCATCGGCATAATGAACCCGGGTGAGCACATCCGGCCCGATGGCACCCTGGGGGTTGTCGAAGGAATCCTCCCGGAGCACTTCGGTGGTTTCAAGATTCAGCAGGCTGAGGGCGATCCGCGTGGTCCCCAGATCGATCGCCAGACCGCACAAAGGTTCGCGATCGGCGGCCCCGGTCAGGCCACAAACATGCCACGCGTCGCGGTCATGCACAAGCGCGCAGCGCAGGGCGAAGTCCCAGCGGCGCAGCAAGGTTGGCAGCCTTTGGAGAAGGGCCGGATCCAGTTGGACGGCGGCGCACCCCAGGCGCTTTTCTAACGCCCCTGCCAGGCGTTCCTGATCGGCCGTGTTATTTGACAGCGAAGGGGGCTCGAGCACCAGGGTTTCAATCCAGGTGCTGCGCTGGTCTCCAGTATCCATAGCGACCGATCACTTAGCGGGAGGGATGGGGCACACGGCCGGTTTGCTTTAGCGCCG
>JASFFM010000004.1:0-32670 GCA_050124295.1 Desulfobacterales bacterium
AGACCAACGCCATGAAAACCGGGGCTACCAAGGCCTACGTGGAAGATCTGCGAGAAGAATTTGTGCGTGACTACGTATTTTCCGCTTTCCGGGCGAATGCGATTTACGAGGGGACATACCTGCTGGGCACCTCCATCGCCCGTCCGCTGATCGCCAAACGGCAGATCGAGATCGCGGCCCGGGAAAACGCCGATGCGGTCAGTCACGGGGCGACCGGCAAGGGAAACGACCAGGTCCGTTTCGAGCTGGGCTACCTGGCCCTCAACCCGCATATTACGATCGTGGCCCCCTGGCGCGAATGGGATCTGAATTCCCGGTCCATCCTGATGGACTTTGCCCGACGCCACCATATCGACGTGCCGACCACCCATGCCAAGCCTTACAGCACCGATGGCAACATGCTGCACATCAGCTACGAGGGCGGCATTCTGGAAGATCCCTGGGCCGCACCGCCGGAGGATATCTTTACCCTGACCCGCTCGCCGCTCGAGGCACCGGATCAGGCCGAGACGGTCGAAATCACTTTTGTCCAGGGCAACCCCACGGCCGTCAACGGTGAAACCCTCTCGCCGGCCGCCCTGCTGGAGCGGTTGAACACCATGGGGGGCTTGCACGGGATCGGCCGGGTGGATATTGTGGAAAACCGCTTCGTGGGTATGAAATCACGGGGCGTCTACGAAACCCCGGGAGGGACGATTCTGCGGACGGCCCACATGGCCATGGAGTCCATCACCCTCGATCGGGAAGTATTGCACCTGCGTGATTCCCTGATCCCTCAATACGCGCGGCTGATCTACAATGGGTTCTGGTTTTCACCCGAGATGGCGATCATGCAGAACATGGTCGACATGACCCAGCAGGACGTCAGCGGAGTGGTCCGTCTGGAACTGTTCAAAGGCAACTGCCGGGTGACCGGCCGTAAGTCGGATCGATCGCTTTACCGGGAAGATTTCGCCACCTTTGAAGACGACACGGTTTACAGTCACAAGGATGCCGAAGGTTTTATCCGCTTAAACGCCCTTCGCCTGCGCATTCGCAAGATGCTGGATCAGAAAGGCTGAACGACGGCCGGGGCCCTCGAGGCCCAAGGGCCTTCCGCGGGTTTTACCAATACCCGGCCTCATTGCAAGATGAGGTCATTGCGGTAGGAGACAAACCATGACGCAAAAGGCGTGGGATGGCCGGTTTGCGGAGCAAACGGATCAGACGGTGGAGGCCTTTACCGCCTCCATCGCCATCGATCGCCGCCTCTATCGGCACGACATCGATGGCAGCATTGCCCATTGCCGCATGCTGGCCAAGGCGGGTATCATTTCCCGGGATGATGCGGCCAAGCTGGTCAAGGGGCTCGATCAGATACGGGCTGAGATCGAAAAGGGGCAGTTTGTTTTCGCGGATTGCCTGGAAGATATTCACATGCACATCGAGGACCGGCTGGCGGCGATCGTGGGCCGCGTGGCCCGCAAACTGCACACCGCCCGCAGCCGCAACGATCAGGTGGCGCTGGACGCCCGTCTCTACCTGCGGGAGGAAACCGGCCGTATCCTCGATCAGCTGCGCGGCCTGCGCCAAGCCTTCGTGGATGCTGCCAGGGAGCACGTAAGCACGGTCATGCCCGGATACACCCACATGCAGCGCGCCCAGCCCGTGCTGCTGGGCCATCACCTGTTGGCCTATTATGAAATGTTTACGCGCGACAGCGCCCGCTTCCGCGATGCCCTGAACCGCATCAACGTCATGCCCCTGGGCTGCGCGGCCCTGGCGGGTACGACCTACCCCATCGATCGCGACGAGGTGGCCAATCAACTCGGTTTTGCCGAAATCGCCGCCAACAGTATGGATGCCGTGGCGGACCGGGATTTCATGCTGGAATTTGTATCCGCCGCCAGTATCGCCATGGTCCATCTCAGCCGCTTGTCCGAGGAATTGGTCCTTTGGGCGAGCAGTGAATTTGGCTTTATCGAAATGCCGGACGCTTTTTCCACGGGCAGCAGCATCATGCCCCAGAAGAAAAACCCCGACGTGCCCGAACTGATACGCGGCAAAACCGGGCGGGTGTTCGGCGATCTGGTGGCCCTGCTGACCACCATGAAGGCCTTGCCGCTGGCCTACAACCGGGATATGCAGGAAGACAAGGGGGCGCTCTTCAGCACGGTGGACACCCTGCAGTCCTGCATCGAAGTGATGACCAAAATGCTCCCTCAGGTATGGTTCAACAAGGATCGCATGCGACAGGCCACCACCACCGGTTTTCTCAATGCCACCGACATGGCCGACTATCTGGTGGGCAGGGGCATTCCCTTTCGCGAAGCCCATGCCGTGGTGGGCCGGGCTGTGGCCTATGCCCTGGATCAGGGCAGGGAACTGGACCAGTTGACCCTCGCGGAAATGCGCACCTTCTCCGAGGTGATCGATGAAGCGCTCTTCGAGGCACTGGCCGTGGAGCAGGTCGTCAACCGGCGCACGTCCAAGGGCGGTACGGCCGAAGCTAATGTACGGGCTGCCGTCCAACGGGCGGCCGACCAACTGGCGACGGAACAACAACCGCCTGAATAGGAGTGAGCTCCCCATGCTTGGAAGGCGTTTATCGTCGGCGGACCCCAAGATTTTGCTATGCCTGGCGGCCGTCGTGCTTGTGGCAACGTTCTTGACTGGATGCGGCAAGAAGGCCCCCCCCCGATTACCGGATGTCGAGGTGCCCGACGGGGTAACCAACCTGGTCCTTGTGGCGAAGGGCGAAGAACTCGTACTGACCTGGACGGCGCCCAAGGAGGGCAAGGAAGACGACACCCCTCGACCGGCGGGATATATGGTCTACCGCTCGGCCGAAGGGGTGGGCGAGGATGCCTGCGAGGGATGCCCGGTATTGTACCAGCGCGCCGCTAAAGTTCCCTTAACGGGGGCGGCGGCGACCGACCAGATCCTGACTTACCGGGAACCGCTGTTGCCCGGCACGCGCTACCGTTTCAAGGTGGTCCCCTACGACACCCGCGGGCAGCTCGGTCCGGATTCGAATATCGTCAAGATTGTCACGGACTGAGGTCACCCTCAAAACACGGGGCCGCAGGGGTAGACAAGGGCGGATCAGTCGGGCCCGTAAGGCCCAAGGAGACGCACATGCATCATTTCCATTACGTCGATGGCGTATTGCACTGCGAAGATGTTCCTTTAGAAGCGATCGCCGAGCGCCTCGGCACACCGTTTTATCTCTACAGTCATGCCACCTTGACCCGTCACTTCAAGGCCTTTGACCAGGCTTTCGCGGGCCTCGACCGGCTGATCTGTTATTCCGCCAAAGCCAATTCGAGCCAGGCCATTTTGCAGCTATTCGCCCGTCTCGGCAGCGGTCTGGATATCGTCTCCGGCGGCGAACTCTTCCGAGGGATTAAGGCGGGCTTCGATCCGGCCACGATCGTCTATTCCGGGGTCGGGAAAACCGCCCCGGAAATCGACAGCGCGTTGAAACAGGGCATCTTTATGATCAACGTCGAATCCCGGCCGGAGCTGGCCCTGATCCAACAGCGGGCGGCCTTACTTGGCTGCCGGGCGCCCATCGCCGTGCGGGTCAACCCGGATGTGGATCCCAAGACTCATCCCTATATCTCCACCGGGCTCAAAAAGAATAAGTTCGGATTGTCTCCTGAAGCGGCGCTCGATGTCTATCGTGAGGCCCAGGGCATGGACCACGTGGAGATCAAGGGCATCGACTGCCACATCGGATCGCAGATCACGGAGGCGGAGCCCTTCCGCGATGCCCTGGCACGGCTGCGTGGCTTGATCGATCAGCTGGCCCGGGAAAAGATCACCATACGGGTGGTGGACATGGGCGGAGGGCTCGGCATTACCTATCAGGATGAAAAACCACCCCATCCGGCGGATTACGGCAATGCCATCCGCGAGGGACTGCAGGGTTTGAATATGCGCCTGGTGCTCGAACCCGGGCGTGTGCTCGTGGGCAACGCCGGAATACTGGTCACCCGGGTGCTTTACCGAAAGGATGGCGACCACAAGCGCTTTCTGGTGGTGGATGCCGGTATGAACGACCTGATCCGGCCCTCGCTGTATGATGCCTATCACGACATCTGGCCGGTGCGCGAAAAAGACGGGCAAAAGCCCATCACGGCGGATGTGGTGGGGCCCATCTGCGAAACCGGTGACTTTCTTTCCCGGGATCGCAGGGTGCCGGATACCGCCCCGGGGGAACTGCTGGCCGTGATGAGTGCCGGGGCCTACGGATTTACCATGGCTTCCAATTACTGCTCGCGGCTGCGCGTCCCGGAAGTGATGGTCCAAAACGATGCCTACCATGTGATACGGCAGCGGCAGTCCTATGACGACCTAATCGCCGGGGAATCGGTCCCCGACTTTCTGTAAACGAGGTGCCTGTCGATGGAAGCGATTCCCTTTTACAAGATGAACGGCTGCGGCAACGACTTTATCCTGATCGACAACCGGACGGGGCGGGTGGCATCCGATCCGGCCGATTTCACCCGCCGGGTTTGTCGACGGAAATTGTCCATCGGAGCGGACGGCGTGATCCTGATCGAAGCCTCCGAGCGGTACGATTTCCAATGGCAATTTTACAATTCTGACGGTAGCCGGGCGGAAATGTGCGGCAATGGGGCGCGCTGCGCCGCCCGTTTTGCCCACGAGCTGGGTATTGCGGGGCCGCACATGGTGTTCCAGACCGATGCCGGACCGATCGCGGCGGAGATACGCGCTGCGCAGGTCAAGCTCAAAATGACCCCGCCTGCGGATCACCGTCTGGACGATACCATCATGGTCGACGGCAGGGAGACGGTCCTCAGCCGTATCAATACAGGCGTTCCGCATGTGGTTATGGAAATGGAAGATTTGGCGGGGGCCGATATCGTGCCTCTGGGCCGGGCGATCCGATACCATGAGGCCTTTGCCCCGACCGGCACCAATGTCAACTTTATGTCCGCAAGCGACGGAAATCGCCTGCAGGTGCGCACCTACGAGCGGGGTGTGGAAGACGAGACCCTGGCCTGCGGCACCGGTTGTGTGGCCGCCGCCCTCATCACCGCTGCCCGTCGGGGATGGCCTTCTCCCATTCCGGTGACCACGCGCAGCGGCGGCATTCTGACGATCCACTTCCGATCGGACGGAGGCGGGTTCCGGGAAGTCTATCTGGAAGGAGATGCCCGTATCGTCTACACCGGCGACATCGGGCCGGATGCCATGCAACCATGATCGCCGCCCTCAGGATGAGGTGGTCATGAGTCCGACCGCCCCACAAACGGTTATCATATCGGTTGGATCCAACCTGGGAGACAAAATCGCGCACTGTCGCTTCGGCATTGCCCGTGTCGCGGCCCACGAGGCGATCGAACTGAAGGCGACCTCGCCCTTTTACCGCACGGCACCGGTCGATTACACAGCGCAGGACTGGTTCGTCAATGCGGCCTTCCGCATCGAAACGACCCTTTCGCCGCGGGCGCTGCTTGCCGTCACCAACGCTGCTCAGGTGGCGTGCGGCCAGGGAGAGAAGGAGATTCGTTTTGGTCCCCGAACCCTGGATTTGGATCTCATATTCTATGGTGAGCTGGTCATGCAGACCGATGATCTCGAACTGCCCCATCCGCGGATGCACAAAAGGCGTTTTGTCTTGCAGCCTATCTGTGATATAGATCCCCAGTTCGTGCACCCGGTTCTGAGGTGCCGCGTGGATGTGTTGCTTGGAAGGCTGCAGGACGATCAGCAGGAGGTCGCCCGGATCGATGCTTAAATTCATTGTACTGGCTGTCGTGGGCTACATCTTTTATCGGGCGCTTAAATCCTGGATGATCGGGAGCGGCCCCCGGCCCCAAGATCTGGATGGACGAGGCCGGAGGGAAGTGGATGACGTTCTGGTGCAGGATCCGGTCTGCAAAACTTATATCGCCCGGCGCAACGGTGTTGTCTTACGGCAGGGGGCTAAGGACATCTATTTTTGTAGCGCCCAATGTCGCGACCGGTATATTCAGGACCCGCCGGAAGAATCCCGATAGAGGACGTCGTCCGTTATACTGGGTGTTGAGGAGGAAAAGGCCAGGATGAAGTTTTTTATCGATACCGCCAACATTGACGAAATCAAGGAAGCCTTCGCCATGGGCATGGTGGATGGGGTGACCACCAATCCGACCCTGATCGCACGGGAAAAGGGTGATTTCAAGGCAATCATCACCCAGATCTGTGGCATTGTGGACGGCCCCGTCAGTGCCGAGGTTATCAGTCTGGACATGGAAGGAATGGTCGGGGAAGCACGCGAACTGGCACAAATCCATGCCAATATCGTGGTTAAGATACCCATGACCACCGACGGCCTGAAAGCCGTGCGAACCCTCACCGCGGAAGGCATCAAGACCAATGTTACGCTGGTCTTCTCGGCAATGCAGGCCCTGATGGCGGCCAAAGCCGGCGCGAGCTATGTCAGCCCCTTTGTGGGGCGGCTCGACGATTTGTCCCAGGAGGGGATGCAACTGATCGAACAGATTGTGGATATTTTTGAAAATTACGCCTACGACACCGAGATCATCGTTGCCAGCATCCGCAACCCCATGCACGTGCTCGACAGCGCCTTGATCGGGGCGGATATCGCGACCATACCATTCAAGGTGCTGAAGCACCTGGCGGCCCATCCGCTGACGGACAAGGGCATCCAAGCATTCCTGGACGATTGGAAAGCGGCCGGTCATTAGGCCGATCAAACAAGTGAGCCTACGATATGGCATTATCGGGACGGCTTAAAAAACACTTCAGCAATCCCAACGTTCTAACCATGTACCGGGTACTGGCGATCCCCGGGCTGGTCCTGCTATTGATTTTCCCCAACCGGTTGACCACTTTCGTGGCGGCCTTCATATTCAGTGCGGCTTCGATTACGGATGCCCTGGACGGTTTTTTTGCCCGGCGTTTGGGGCTGGAGTCGAGCTTCGGCAAGGTTATGGATCCGGTGGCCGATAAACTGCTGGTCTCTTCGGCCTTTATCATGATGACCTCCCTGGGTTGGGTACCGGCCTGGATCGTGTGCATCATCATCGGACGCGAAATGGCGGTGACGGGCTTGCGAAACCTGATGGCCGAAAGCAGGGAAGATGTCTCTGCTTCCAACCTTGGAAAATATAAAACGGGGTTCCAGATTGCGGCCATCATTCCACTGCTGATTCATTACTCTTATCTGGGTATCCAGTTTCATGCCATCGGTATGTTTTTCCTGTGGTGTGCGCTTCTGCTGACCGTGTGGTCCGGTGTGGATTACTTTCTTCGATTTCGGGGCGTGCTCAAAATGTAGTCGGGTTGGGCCTCGCCTGCAAGGGCGCGGAGCGGCGGCGTCTGGGAAAACAAGCATATCCAATCACATGTGGCCATCCGTCTGACAAAGAGCACGCCAAATTTTTTTGTTGACATCAGTGGCGGGAATCGATAGTTAACATTTTCTTAACTGAGCGGGAATAACTCAGTGGTAGAGTGCGACCTTGCCAAGGTCGAAGTCGCGGGTTCAAATCCCGTTTCCCGCTCCATTTTTTTTGGGGCGGCATAGCCAAGTGGTAAGGCAGCGGCCTGCAAAGCCGTTATTCCCCAGTTCGAATCTGGGTGCCGCCTCCAGATCCCAACGATAGAAGCCCGCACGGTCCGCAATGGACCGGCGGGCTTTTTTAGTGCCGGCGATGGGTGGGCTTTCATCCAACAGTGGTGAGGATGTCTTCTTCAAAGCCGGCGATATTGCTTTTTGACCATGATTCGCAGGGAAGAAATTCGCCGGCCGGGCAGCCGGGACATGGAGATGATTTAGCGAATGAATAGGGATAGCCGCTCGGTGTTTTTGCCCAGCGCTGCATTGGCCTGTGGTTGGCAGGCGTTAAAAGACGACGATCCAAAGCAGGGCCCCGAGAGGTAAAAGGAGACCTGCCGCGATGAGCAGGCCCCGAAAGGGCAGGCGACTGCCGATGGCCTCGGCAGACAGTATTCTCTGCGAATCAGCCATCTCCTGGATTTCCGACAAAGCTGGAAGGGCGGCCTCGGACATGCAGAAAGGGCGATCTTCAGCGTCGCTGGCGGGCAGATGATCGGAGGGCGAGAGGTGGATCATGCATTACTTCCTTAGGCGATCAGTGACATACAGCACTTCCGAAATGATCCAGGTGGCCGTATAGATCATCCAGTGAAAAAGGCTTGGGAAGAAAGGCGATCGAGCATGAATCGGTATCGGATTGGCGCCGATTCTCGAGTTTGTCTGAATAGCCGCTCATAAAGATGACTTTGACTTCCGGATCGATGGAGCGGATGTCTTCTACCAGTTCGAAACCGCTTTTTTCGCCCATTTCGATATCGGTGATCACGATATCGGGTTTGAATCGTAAATAGGTTTGGTAGCCGTCCTCTGCGCTGAAGGCCGTTTTGACCGTATAATTGATGTCTTCAATGGCTTCTTTGACCAGTCTTGCCACGCCTTCAAAATCGTCGACGACGAGAACTTTGCCCACTGCTTGTGTTGTCATGATGAACCGCCTGAATCAATTACCGATATATGGAGACTAAACATTTCAATTTGAAAGATCATGCAAATATAATGCCAATATACATAATGTTGACCGAGTCTTACGGGTGTTGGTGAAGCGAACATGGCTATCTCCCTAGCGTGCCGGAAATAGTGAATTATTGTATACGCCTGTGGAATGAAAGGATAAATCCGGGTGGCCGGGTGCGAAAGCGGAAATGGCAGGATAATCCCTCGTCGAATCGATCTGATCCTTCCTCTGGGGCTGTTCGCAGAGGATTCGCCGTTTAAAGGCCAAGGGAGGCGCGGGGCCAGTGGCTGACAAGATCGGGGAACTGACAACCCGGAAAAAGTGGTCTAAAAACCGATTTCCCGAGGGGGTGGGGGATGCGTTCTAATAGGCGGAAGTCAACGGACCGTGTCTTGGAATTCTCTCTTCCAGTCAAACCGGAGCAGTAGGTCCTGGTATTTGGAGGTTGCCCAAAGGAAGCCCACACGAAACGAAGGGGGCCGGAATAGCCGTTGCGGCCCGAAGGTGGGGCGCGTAAACGGCTAGAAGTCGTATTCCTGCTCTCCGGTGTCCAATTTGTATATCTTCTCTCCGGAGGCACCGGGTTTAGAGGCGTTGGCCTGGATCGATAGCGGCGTATAATAAAAGGCCAGCTTGGCATTCGAGCGCCCCGTATATTGCTTCAATTTGATTTTGACGTTCTCATAATCCCAGATGTAGATCGTCTTTTTGAGAAAAAGCTGCGTTCGCGGATCACCATAGACGGTATCAAGGTGGCGCTTGATTTTGGCCAGCGCATCGGCGGAAGTCAGATTCATGTAGGCCGCAAAATAGGCGTCCTGATAAAAACCGTAGATGACTTCGGAGAGCGTGACCCCACCGATACTGTAAAAATCTTCACTGCGCTTGTAATAGCGAATATCGCCGCTGCGGGCAGTCTCCTGGAGACCTTTGATTTCTTCGACGGTCGTACCCCATGGTATGCCGGAGAAGCTCTGGACGACGTCTTCCGCTATCGCCGTCTGGGTCAGTAGAAAACCAAGTATCACGGTGAGCAGTGTGGATTTGATTGCCATGAGCCAATTTTCCTATTCTGCGAGGCAATTGAGGGTGAAAAAGTTAATCTAAAACGCGCCCTTTAGTTGCCCTGTGCCATAGCATATATCGCAATCTTCGCCAAGTGTTCGGTCGCGATGACGGGGGCCGACGGAAGGGCCTTAACGATTGAATTCCAGCGCGCGGCCCCTGGGCGGTTGGACCACCCGGCCGTCGCGATAGACGATGCTTCCGTTGACGATCGTGATGGCGACGGTCGAGGCAAAGCGATGACCCTCGAAGGGCGACCAGCCACAGCGACCAATCACATCCCGGGAAGCGACCGTGTGCGGTCGCGCGAGATCGACCAGCACGAGATCGGCCCAATAGCCTTCGCGAATGTAGCCGCGATCGACGATATCGAACAGCCGGGCAACGGCATGGCTGGTTTTTTCGACGATCAGGGGAAGGGACCACATTCCACGATGGTAGTGCTCCAGCAGACTGGGAAGGGCAAACTGGACCAACGGCAGACCGGACGGAGCCTGCGTATAGGGCCGCTGTTTTTCCGCCCACGTGTGGGGAGCATGGTCGGTGGCGATAATATCGATTTGGTCGTCTGCCACGGCCTGCAGCAGTGCCTGGCGATCGGAGGCCATCTTGATGGCAGGATTGCACTTGATCCGTGTGCCCTGGGCGTCGTAATCATCGGCCGTAAAAAACAGATGATGGGCGCAGACTTCGGCCGTGATGCGTTTGCGATCGAGGGGGCCGGTGTTGAAAAGGGGCAGTTCGTCCGCCGTGGTCAGATGCAGCACGTGCAGTCGGGTTCCATGGCGCTTGGCCAGTTCCACCGCCAGGGAAGATGATTTCAAGCAGGCTTCCCGGCTGCGGATGTCGGGGTGGTATCGCATGGGGATGTCGTCGCCGTAGCGGTCCCGAAAGCGCGTTTCGTTGGCCTGGATGGTCGGCGTGTCCTCGCAGTGGGTGGCCACCAGGACAGGTGATTCGGCAAATATTTTTTCCAGGGTGTCGGGATCGTCCACCAGCATGTCCCCGGTGGAGGCACCCATAAAGACCTTGACGCCGCAGCATTTAAGGGGGTCGAGGGTTTGGACAGCGGTGATGTTCGTGTTGGTGGCGCCCAGGTAAAAGGCATAGTTGGCATGGGCCGAACCCGCGGCAAGGGCTTTTTTTTCTTCCAGCCTTTGGTGGTCTGTGGTGGTGGGCCGGGTGTTGGGCATGTCCATGAAACTGGTGATGCCTCCCGCTACGGCCGCCCGGGACTCCGAACCGATATCGCCTTTGTGGGTCAGGCCCGGTTCGCGAAAATGCACCTGGTCGTCGATAAGTCCGGGCAGCAGGGCGCGCCCCGCGGCGTCGATCATCACATCGTAGGCGCGGGAGCTCAAATCACCGCCCACGGTATCGATTCGTCCCTTGCGGATCAGAAGGTCGCCGTGGAAATCGTCGCCTTCATTGATGATCCGGGCATTGGTTATGAGAATGCGGTCCATGGATGGGTGGGGCCCTCTCTCCTCGTCGATGGCGTTTGTGAACCGAGGTGGTGTCTGTCTTCAGCAGCGCTTGAAAGCCGGTGGCGGGGTTGGTCGCTTTGCGGTTTAGGGTGCCGACAAGCGTTGTCTCTGGCCGCCGGTCGGTGACGACACGGGTTATATGCTGGGCCATATCATGGGGTCGCTGCTGATGCAATGCAAGCTCAGGGGCGGGAAGCGCGATTCCGTTTGCCATTGGGGGGTGTTCTCGCTATGGTTTGCGGTAGGCGGGGCGAGGCCCCCGGGCGGTGCTGCGCGCCGAATCGTGTGGACGGGTGCAACAAGGGATTGGAGATCGTATCATGCAGGCTGAAATCCTATCGACGGGTGACGAGGTCCGCTCCGGCGCCGTGGTGGATACCAATGCCGCCTATATCGCTGAGGCGCTGGAATCCAATGGGGTCCATGTCGTTCGTCACACCTGCGTGGGAGACGAGCTGGATGGCATTGCCCAGGCCCTGCAGACGATGGCCGGGCGCGTCGAATTGGCCCTGGTCACCGGTGGCCTTGGACCGACGGTCGATGATCTGACGGCCGCCGCCGCCGCCCGGGCGGCGGGCACGCGGTTGCTCGAAAACCCGCAGGCGCGGGCCCAGGTGGAACGCTTTTTCCAATCCAAGGGACTGGCCATGAGCGATGCCAACCGAAAGCAGGCCCTGTTGCCGGAGGGGGCCGTCGTTTTGGAGAACCCCGACGGCTCGGCGCCCGGTTTTCGGCTGACCATCGGCGCCTGCTGTTTCTATTTTCTGCCCGGCGTGCCCCGGGAAATGAAAAGCATGCTTGCACGACACGTGCTGGGCGATCTGGCACAGCGGCCGCTGGCGGCCGGCTGGCGGCATCGGGTCGAGGTGGTGACAACCTTCGGCTGGCCCGAGTCAGTGGTGGGCGAAAAACTCAAAGGCCTTGCACCGGCTGAGGGCCCCCTGCGAATTGGGTTGCGGGTGCGGTTTCCCGAAATCCACGTGCGCATCTACGGTTGTGACGACCGGCAGGATCGGCTGGAAGCTAATTTCAACCTGCTCAAAGGGGCCATCCGGGAGCGGCTGGGCAAGCGGGTTCTCTCCACCAGCGGGGCGCGTCTGCCGGAGGTGATCGGCCAAATGTTGCACAAGCGCGGCGCTACGCTGGCGCTGGCCGAGAGCTGCACCGGGGGCTTGATGAGCAAGCAGTTGACGGATCTGGCGGGCAGTTCCGGATTTTTTGTGCTCTCCGCGGTAACCTACGCGAATGCGGCCAAAATCGCCCTTTTGGATGTGGCCCCGGAAACGCTGCACCGCTGGGGAGCGGTCCATGAAGCCACCGCTCGTGAAATGGCCGAGGGCGCGCGGCGCAAGTCAGGCGCTGATTTTGCGCTTTCGACAACAGGCATCGCCGGGCCGGATGGGGGTACCGAAGACAAACCGGTGGGAACGGTGTGCATTGGTTTGGCAACGCCGGACGGCGTGACGGCCTTCCGCTATGTTTTTCCGTTTGGCGACCGCGATTTGAACCGACGCATTTTCGCCGCCATGGCCTTCGATCGCCTGCGGCTCTATCTGCTGGAAGAGCTTCGGATCACCTGAAAAAAACCATTGGGCAAGCTTGGGGCGGTGGAAACAATCGAGGTTTAAAAACACCTGCACAATGACGATTGGATCTGACCGCATGCCGGCCTCGCATCCCATTGGCACCGTCTCATGACCGGTCAGATCGACCCCCTCGCAGATCGGTATGGATCGCGGTTCCTCGAAGCCTTGCCCAGGGTCTGGATTGCCTGGAGGTGCTATCGATGATGCTCATGACGATCCAGATGGTTGTCGTCCTGTTGAGTGCCTACGCCCTGCTCACGCTGGCCCTGACCTACCTTGTTCAAAAATATCCCCGCAACCCTGTCGTTGATCCACCGGACTGGGGCTCGCGGGAGGATCTGCGATTGAAGACGGCCCAAGGCGGGACCATCGAGGTCTGGCGGGTTGTGCCCGAGGGGCCTTCCTGCGGTACCCTTCTTTTCATGCACGGCTGGGGACGCAACCGGGATCGCATGGTGGGGCGGGCGCGCATCTTCGCCCGCTTCGGATTGACCACGGTGATGCTCAGCGCCCGGGATCATGGCGACAGCTCCCCCAGCCCCATGATGAATATCATGAAATTTGCCGAAGACATCGAAACGGTTCTCGACTGGCTGAAGGAGCCGGTGCTGCTATACGGTCACTCCGCTGGTTCCGGGGCCGCTCTGATTGCGGCGGTGCGCAATCCTGGAAGAATCAAACTGCTGTTTCTGGAGGCGGCCTTTGCCGATACCCGGGAGGCTTTGCGCCACCTGTATACCTGGGCCAGCCCTTTTTTCGGGCGTGCTTGCGGGCCCATGATCCTCTTCTGGATGAACTTGTTTTACCGGGGCCGTTTGCGCCGGGTGACCCCCTGTCGCCTGGCTGGAGAAATCGAGGTGCCGGTCATGCTCATCCATGGTGAGAAAGACCGCCGCTTTCCGCTGCGTTTCGCCCACCGGCTGCAGAAATGCTTCATCCGCACTCCCGCGATCCTTTACGTGGCCCCCGGGGCGCGCCACAGTACTTCCGCGACCACTCCGGGCTACGCATCTGCCGTGCGGCGGTTTCTCGAACAACACCAAATCCTGTCCCCGGCAACGAAGCCCTCCAACCCTGAAGACTGACCGGTGTTCCCCATCAAGGCCGGCCGGCTGGCACGTGGCAGCGGCGATACCATCCGACGGATTGTCTTCCTGTCGATCCAAGGGGTTCGCAGCGGTCGATGGGATGGGCAGGGGAGATGGCACCCGCCCGTGCACCCGGTCGGGACGTTGGCTATAGCCCGCGCCTGGCCGGCCTGGTCGACGGTCATGGGCATCTTTTCATGTTCGGTACCGACGATCCTGGGATTCGTGAAGGGCGCCGTCAGGCTTCGTTTACACCCATGTCGGCGGTGATCGAAACCCGTGCCCCGCGGCCTGGCGGCGGGTTGCCACAGCATTGGGGATAGGTTTTTGATGGGCCGGTCCCCAGAACTTTGTGGCCACCTGGCGCCAGCGAAATGGCGCATGTTCGGGGACCAAACCCGATTCGATCATCGCCAAAAAAGAACCGTCACCCGACGCTTGCTGTCCTTTGCCTTCGCCAGACGGTTTCGCATAACGTCGCAGGTCCAGGTGTGCAAGTTCCGATGAAGGCCGCCCCGCCTCCATCAGGGGCATTTTTCCGGGACCATCCCTAATCGTCGATCACGGGCACACTGAGGCGGATGCGAATCGGGCGTTTCTGCAGGGAATTTGCCTTGGCAGAGTTTAAAAACGATTTGAGGGCGGCCTTGGCGTGATGGGCGTCTTCGTGGCGCCGGTAGAATACCCGCAGGTCTTCGATCTCGGGATAGACCTGATCGATGCGCTGCCATCGGTTGGGGGCCATTTTGGCTTCCAATACGTAGAGGGCGCCTTCTTTTTCGATGGCCAGCAGGCAGACCCTGTCGCCGAGGGATTGCTCAAGGTCGCGAATGGCCTGGAGATCGGCGGGGCTCAGTTGGGCAACTTTGACATCGAGCATGGCGTTACCTTTTATTTCTTTCTAAGTCGCTTTTGGTTTGCCGTGTGATTCAACGGCAGGGGGCCTGCGCCTGGGCGATGCAGCAGGTCCCACCGCAAACCATTGCGCGGGGCAGGGCGCTTCCGTCCAAAGCCCACCTTGATGCATCGGACACGCCTTTCTGTTAAGGATGTCCCTGGACAAACGTTACCGACCGGCCCACGAGGGGGCCTCCATGGGTTTGAACCAGGCCAGGGTTGCGGTGATAAACTGTCGTTGGTCTTTCCGGCGGCTGAGACGATGGTCACCGCCGGAGATGATGAGGCGTTCTTTGGGATCCCGCACGCTTTCAAAAATGATATCGGCGTGGGCGGGCGGGATGACCTCGTCGCGATCGCCATGCATCACCAGCAGACCGGTGATCGGGCGGATGGCTTTGCGCAAATCAAATTGAAAGGCCTCGTTTAAAAAAAGGCGCTCCACGGGGGAGGCGTGGTTTTCGGCGGCGGACAGTATGGAGCGGCTATCCACCGGTGCCGCCAGTGTCACCAGGCGCTGCGGCCGCAGCGCGCTGGCCGCGGCAAGACATGTGGCGCCGCCAAAGCTGCTGCCGAATAGGCCCAGCCCGTTTCCAAGTTCGAATGCACCTCGCAGATGGGCCACGGCTTGCAGCAGATCACGGCGGCGCCCGGCCAGGGTGGTGACCGTCTCGAATCGGCCCTGGCTGCGACCGCAACCGCGATGATCGATTCGAAAATAGGCGATTCCCCTTCGGCAGCAGCGTCGGGCCAATTCGACCTGCTTGGGGGATTCACCGCTGCTGTAGAGGCCGTGGGAGCCGACGACCAGATTGGGGCGTGCGCAATCGGGGAGATGCAATGTGCCCTGCAGGCGGAGTTCATCCACAACGAAGGACACCTCGGTTGTTTGACCCGTTTCCGGGTGTCCTGGCGATCTGGCCTTCCCCATCATGAAAATCGGCGTCCTGCTTATGAAAGGATTGATTTGGCGTTGCGGGTCGTATAAATGATCTCGCATTTCGGCATGCAAAACCACACATCGCCCCTCGGCAGTGACCTAAGACCCGACATCACGGCCGGATTCCTGGGCGAAACCAATCGTGCGTATTGAACCATGACGGTAAAAAAAGGTCAAATCATCGCGGTTGAGATAACGGACCTGGCTTTCGGCGGCAAAGGCCTGGCACGCGTGGACGGTATGGCGGTCTTTGTGGACCAAGCCGTTCCCGGTGACCATGTGCAGGCCAGGATCGTAAAAAAACGCCGCAAGCACGCCGAGGCGCGTGTCGTGGAACTATGCCGCCCCTCCCGCGACCGGGTCGTCGCCCCCTGTCCCTACAGCGGGTTCTGCGGCGGCTGCAAATGGCAGTTTCTGCGGTACGAAAAACAGCTCGAATACAAGCGAAATCACGTGGAGGAGGCCCTGCGCCATATCGGAGGCCTGGCGGAACCCCTTGTTTATGCGACTTTGCCGGCCGCCCCGATTTTCGGCTATCGCAACAAAATGGAATTTTCCTGCTCCGATCGCCGCTGGCTGCTGCCTTCGGAAATGCATCGGGATGATCAGGATATCTCGTTTGCCCTGGGGCTGCACGTGCCGGGTACCTTTCACAAGGTTATCGATACCCAGGCCTGTCTGCTCCAGCCTTCCGTGGGCAACGCCATCCTGGGGGACGTGCGGCGCCATATGCGCGCTTCCGGACTTCCCCCTTATGGATTGCGCAGTCACGTGGGTTTCTGGCGTTTTCTGATGCTGCGCCATTCCGCAGACCGTGATCAATGGTTGGTCAATCTGATCACGGCCGCCGAGGCCCCAACGGTGATCCGGCCCATGGCCGAAGCGCTCATGGCGGCCCATCCAGAAATCGTCGCCGTGGTCAACAACATCACCGCTCGCAAAGCGGCCATTGCCGTGGGTGAATATGAGCTGCCGGTGGCCGGCCATAGCAAATTAAAAGATCGTATCGGTCCTTTCACCTTCGAGATCTCTGCCAACTCGTTTTTTCAGACCAATACCCGCTCTGCAGCCCTGCTGTATGGCAAGGTCAAAGAATTCGCCCGCCTGTCGGGTTCGGAATCCGTGGTGGATCTTTATAGCGGGACCGGCACCATCGCCATTTATCTGGCTGATGGGGCCCGGGAAGTGACGGGGATGGAAATCGTGGCCAGTGCCGTAGAGGATGCCCAACAAAACTGCCGCACCAACCAAATCCGTAATTGCCGGTTTGTGCTGGGCGATATTCGCAAGCAGCTGGCCGC
Source organism: Desulfobacterales bacterium (assembly GCA_050124295.1). GTDB lineage: Bacteria > Desulfobacterota > Desulfobacteria > Desulfobacterales > UBA5852 > JABZFP01. The sequence continues at coordinate 16,896 of JASFFM010000004.1, forward strand.
TCTGGAGGTTGCGCCACAGGTAATGGTTATCGATCCCCCCCGCGACGGTATGCACAAAGATGTATTAAAGCAGGTGCGCCAGACGGCCCCGCAACGCATCGTTTATGTTTCCTGCAACCCGGCCACCCTGGCACGTGATGTCCAGCGGCTCGAGGACCACTACCGTGTTGCGGAAGTTCAACCGGTGGACATGTTTCCACACACCTGGCATATCGAAAGCGTGGCGCGCCTCGAGAAGCGATAGCAACCCAGCGTTTCGCGGCTAGGCCCACAGCAAAGGGCTCGGGTATAACAAAGAAGTTTGGAGCGCCAAATAATTCTTGACATGCCTGTTCGCTTGGCATAATCAAGCCCCGAATGCTTACACTGCGAATGGTTGAATAACGATGACCATCTCACAAATGCCGCTGATCATGGCCGCCCGGGGTAGCAAAGTTCGTCTGGTGTCGGTCAACGGGGGAAGACAGATGACATCTCGTCTGGCTGCCATGGGGCTCCTGCCGGGCGTCGAACTGGAAATCATCAGCAACGCCCCCGGCGATCCCTTTATCCTGGATGTGCGTGGCAGCCGGCTGGCGCTGGGTCGCGGCATGGCCCACAAGATTTTCGTCTGCTGAGCAAGGGCCTTCTTTTCGGCGCGCTCAACACCCCTGCCTCCATATTTCATAAGGATGCCCTTCGAATCCGGCCCTGCACCCGGTGGTCGCGACAGGGACGCACCCTATGCTTGTGCCTCGTCAGGCCTTCACCGAATGTGCGGTGGCACCCCCTCTTTAGGGCCCAAGCGCCCTGGCTGGCTGTGCGATGCGATCCTCTTATAGCATGGGTCAACCAAGACGATCGTTCACCGTTGATGCGACAAGCCCAAGAAGCCTACGCGGCCTGAGAGTTTTCGGCATGCTGTGGTAGGGCGTATAACCACACCACTTATACATCCAACGATCCAAAGGCCATGCGGTACGGGCAGCATCAATTGGCCAATCCGAGCTGACGATTAGTGGTGTCGGCTGGATTTGCGCTAAAACATATCCTGATCCGGATGATTTCATCTCTAGAATTTTCAAAAGCCATCGCTAGATGACTTTCATTTTGATTGTGTCTTGCCGCGCGAATTCGGTCATCAGGACCCGCTAAGGCGCATGGCCTTCGCCATTGCCAACCGGTGGCCGCCCCCGGCTGGTAGGCCTCGTCTTCGAGCCGCGGAAGGTATACAAACCGAGTTGAAGTGCACCAAAGCCAACCCGCGCAATAAGCGCGGAAATCACCATCAAACGGTCACGGTACTGACACTGCAGGGATCGGCGTCGTTGATGGAGTTGGAATAATGCTTGCAAATCGGACAAAATTTGCGTGGCATGCCTCTGCCGGTCCATAGCAGTTTGACCCGATGGCGCGCACCGCATTTGGGACAAACACATTCCGTCGATTTCTCCCTGATACAGATGGATTGGATGCATTCGATGCCTTTTTCGGCCTCGGTGCTGCCTTTTTCTGTTTTCAATGTCCTTCCTCCCGTAAAAGGTTGCGGTATGGGCCAGGCGCCCCACGGATGTCCTGGTATCGGCAAAGCTAAACCCTTTTTTTCCACCATCGTCGGTGGTTCAGGCCCGCCCAATGGAATGTCTTCGCAGCGATCCTAAAGAAACCGGGTCAACAATAGCGGACACCGGTGCCGTAGTGGTAATCGGTGTCCTGTTGCCTAAGGCGCTTTGACCAGCGCACTTCTGCGCAACAGCCGCCATCTTCTGGGTGGGCTAGCGTCGATTCGTTGCGGATATGCAAAATTGTACCCCGTGGGGCCTTAAAATCGGATTCAAAATAGAGGCCGCTTTGGCCATAATTCATGACCACCGCCCCGATTAACTGACCCTCCTGCGTTTCCAAGACCACCGGCTCTTCAAGGAAGAATCGCTCCGAGCGGCGCTTTTCCAGGCCCCAATGGGGCGCCTTTTTCGCCCGGTTGTGGACCGAACAGAAATTTGCCTCCTGAAGTCTTCTCACGCATGCTGCGTCCAAGCCCCTCGTCATGATCGAATCCCTTTCTTTGCGTATTTGCGCACGAGATCAGCAATCGCCTCTTCCAGAAGAACACCCAGTGACTTGTCCGTATCCACCGCCAGGTGCTTTAGGGCCTTGATTCGGGTTTCGTCCACCCTGGTTGAAAATATCTTTTTTCGTGCCATGTAAGAATTCTTACAATAATAAAATATAAAAATCAATAAAAATATAATAAAATAAATATAAAAATATATAAATTAATAATTATATAAATATAAAATGTAATAATTAAAACATATTTAAAGCCTTAAAGGGATCATTGGGCATCGGCGAAAGAGGTCCCGGGGAGGGGATGCGCAAGATAAACCGTATGAATCCGACCGCGGGCTGGCCGGGATCTCCCCCTCGCTGGTGATGGCCGGAAATGGCATCGCTTGATAGCCAGCTTGCCGATGGTGCCTGGGTTAATTCGGTGTTGGGCTAAAATCTCGATGGGTGGTCCCCGTCCCTCGGGTGCACCGGCGGTGGCGGAGATCGGTGGTTACCGGCGTGGTTATCGGACACTGGCCGGGGGAAAGGAAATGAGGGGGGCGGTGAACGTTTTCAAGCGCCTTTCATGCCCAAACCTTCGTTTGGCACTTGACACCCGGCAGACTTTTGCGTTTATTGGGGCGGGTCTTTTACGTTGCCAAGCGAAGGTCGTGGGGCAGATTTCTTCAGGCGATGACGCCGCAGGGATCCTGCTCATGACCATTTTTTCACTAAAGATCGGGGGCTACATGTCTGCGGCGGCTAAACTGATCGTGGCCGGGTTGCTGTTTCTCGGAAGCGGTTTGTGCATCTACGGTTATCTTGCTGAAAAGCTGGTGAATATTTCGGTTTTCACTTCCCTGGTGGTCAGCGCCGCCTGTACCGGGATTTTCATCTTTTTTGCGTTTTTCGATCCGAATCGCTAAACGGCGGCATTCAACCCTCCAAGCAGGAAAAACAAGGGGAGGATAATGGGCGGCGAGATGGGTTGCAAGGCCCGAGTTCATAAGGTCTATAAGGGGGTGGGAACCGGCCGAGGTTCGATACAGCTTCCGGGGGAGTTTTTAAACCGCTTGTCCAGATTCAAGGGAGCAGCGCCAGGATCCAATTCCTCTTCAAGATAAAGGGCCGCGCTTTAGAGCCCATTGACCGCGAAGGCCTTTTTTATCGGCCGGCATCAATAGCGGCGCGAAGGTTCTCGATGCCCGCAGATCCTCCCCGGTCCCTCAAACGACGCTTTGATCCGGTGGCACGGCTACCGGTCTCCCTTCCCAGAGCTCAGCTGACGCGGTAATGCCCCCTAAAATCACCAGTAATCAAAAATTCAACCGCCTTCAAGGTTGGGTCGGTTTGACCCTGCCGAACAAACTATGGATTGCTTTTGGTATGGTTCTGTAGTAGCTAAAGGACGGCATATTTACAAGTTAACTATTTGTAAATAAACAAAAAATTGGCGGAAGTGCATGGGAATCGAACCCACCCTGAAGCATACAGAATCAAGGGTTCCCAGCGCCTTCGGTCCCCGTCTGGTCCCCAAAAGGAATAACTTTGCCACGCATCATGGCTTTTCGCATGCGCTCGATGCGGGCAGCCGCGTAATGCTTTCTTAAGGTCGATTTGTTGGAATGCTGGGTTAGTTCCTGAGCCTCGTCCAGCGACCCGCCTTTTTCCACCAGATACTGCGTCACGCTTGAGTGCCGGGTTCCCGGGTACATGGCGATTTTGACACCCACCTTTTCGCAGGCCGCGTTCCAGAGGGGGTTTAAAATTGAATCGGTGTAGCGCTTGCCTTCCGATCGGCTGCTCTTGCAGGTGAAAAAGAAGGGCGAGCGTTTTTCCTCAAAAGTTCGGTATTTCGGCCAGTAAGGCTCGAAATCAGGATCCATGACGGCGATGTAGCGTTGGCCATCCTTGGTCCGCTTGACCAGCTTGCGGTCGCTGATCGACCGCTGAACCAGCCAGTAACCCTGCTCTTTGTTCCAATCCGTCTTGAACAGGCTCATGGCTTCGCAGGGCCGCCGGTAGTGCATTTTCATCCACATGAATATTGGATGGTGCTCTTTAGGAATATTCCTGATTATCGCCAGCTGAGTGGTCTCATCGACCCATTGCGGATCCGGTGCGCATAGTTTGAATTGGCCTTTTTTGGGAAAGCTCGGCATGCGTTCGATGCGATGGGAGTCGTAGGCAAAGTGCAGGCAGGTGTGCAGGGTATTCATGATGTTCCAGCAATACTTGGGGGATAGCTCTTTTGCCTGCAGCGTCTTCAAAAGTTTGGTCAACGTGTCGAGCTGGATCTCATGAAGCTGATATTCGTGTTCTTTGAAAAACGGAATCAGGTGGTTGGTAACAGCAGCCCTGTAGGTTTTGTAGGTGGAAGGGGCCAAGGACTGGGCATCAAGCCATTCATTTAAATAAGGTACCGTGTCAGACCACTGATCTTCCGTATAGGCCTCAGGGCGGAAAACACCGCGGTCGACCTCGGCCTGCATGATTGATAGGCATTTGTCGGCTCGTTTGTAGCCCTGGCACCGGCGCGGATCGCTGTGGGTCCGGTAAAAATAGTGCCCGCGCCATTTTCTTACTTTTAGCTTTTTGCGCCTACCTCTGCGGCCATAAGGGAAATTGATTGCCCAACGGCCGCGGTCCTCTTCGAAATAGATGGATCCTGCCATACATTCCCCCAATCTGGGGGAGTTATTAATATGGTGGGATATTCTCGTCAAGATGATCGGTGGCCTCTATTGATTCATGAGGGTGATTCCGACGAGGGTCATACGCCTTCCTTCTGGCCAACGACCTTTGATCTTTTTAACGCCCCACTTGTGCATCAGTTGTTCTTGAAACTTCGGCGCCCCTAGTGGTCGTAAACCACTATTTCCACACCATGTTTTATATGATTCGAAAAGGTCGTCACTAGGGATGCGAGCTTTGGGATCGATTTCGCATTGTTCGCCCACGAACATCAGCACGTTGTTCAACTGTCCCATGAAAATACTTTTGTCAGCCTCGATGATTTCCCCGGTAGTGAAGCAATTTTGCTGGCGAAGGCGCATCGCGCCTTCCAGGGCGAAGACGAAGATGCCAGCCAACTCGGACTCCAGGGTTTCCCCAAGATCCCGGTCCATTTCGGATTCATCGAACACGCGGTTGAAATTCAGCACCAGCACCTTACGGTCGAACCCGTGGGACTTATCCTGGATATTGGGTGGCAGGTTCATCGCGAATAGAAACTTGGTTCGAGGGGCGAAGTTGACACGCTCGCCGTGCTTCCACTCGCCTTCCACTCGATCGCCGGAAATAAACCGTTTAAGGTTCTGCACGGCGGATTGTTCCTTGGCGATGGCCTCAGCCGACACGTTGATCAGCTTGTTTTGCAGGTAGGGGATGTTGAAGCGGTTAGCCAGATCATCGATGTTCATGGCTCCGCAGTGACCTTCGCCGAGCATCTGCTCCAGCACCTTCAAAACGGTGGATTTGCCGTTTGCGCCTTGGCCGTACATGAACAGACACTTTTCGTATTTGCAGGTGTTCATCAGGCAATAGCCCATGAACTCTTGGAGCATCATCGTCTTGATGCCACCACCATCACCCCAAGCGCCGGACGGACCTGTTTCGGGGAAGATCTCGGCCAGAAATTGCGCGAAGCGTGGGGCGGAAGCTTCTGGAGTGAAATCCAGGGGTAGCTGCACCCGGCTGCAATATTTGGGATCGTGGTGAATCAGGCTTCCGTCGGCTAGATTTACCATGCCGTTTCGCACGTTGACCAGGTCTGGATAGGGCAGCCAGTGCTCTTCCTCGCGGCGAACAGTGTCTTTCAGCACAGTCACGCCCTCGGATACCCAATTGCCCTGCACACGGTCCTTGAGGGCCATCACGATCAATTGGCGCACATTGCCGTCGTCGTACTGAGCCCAGACGCCGTTCTGATAGCGGTAAAACTTACCGTCCGTGCTGACGATAGGGGCCAGCAAAATAGACAGGTAACTGACCAACTTTTGCACGGAGAACTTCTCCCTCTTACCCCGCCACTGAAAGAACTCAGACGTATGGATTTCTCCCAGCGGAGGGACTTCTTTCGGCGCGTTGATGATTGTGGCCAGGAGGCTGCCCTCCCCAGGCTTATCGGGCTTTTCCACTTCCACCCCCTCCAATAGCCCTGTACCGCTGATCCTGGAGGGTTCCCAAGTTGGGTCGTAATTCTCGCAGTATTCTGCGATTTTTGCGTTGCCGCTGATGATCTGCCGTACGTCGGGCCAGATGTAGCCGCTACAGGAGTCATGCCAGCAAGTGTGGGTGATTTTTCCGTCGCTGTTCTGGATGATGGCCGCGCCCTTGTGGTTTTTATCGAAAAGGCAGCCGTCCACCATGTAATACCAAGTGGATCCGTTCTTATGCTCGATGCGGTGGTTGATTCCGTAGGCCGTGAGGTATTTGTCCAGCTGGACCTTTCCCAGGCTTTGGGTGTGCATCCGCTTGGTGCGGCCGCGACCGCCAGCTGGCTTGCGCTCCTGAATTTTCGCCGGCAGGTTGCAACTGGCGGCCGTTTCCTCCTTGGGGGCCAGCTCAGCCAGGGCCTGCAGTTTGGCCAGGGGCACTTCCTCCACCTGGTCGAATGTCGCCGGGGTACTTTTGAATAGAAAGCTTTTCCGGTGGGGCCGCCCGGGGATGCTGTCGCCTTTCCGGGCCGTGGTGCCGTAGATCTTCCAGATCCGGCTGGGATTGTATACCTTCTGATCCACGTCCACATGTTCGACGCTCAGCTGGGCCTGCAGAGCGGCCAGGCATTTCTTGAGCAGGGCCTTGGCGTCCTCGGGATCCATATCCGGGATGCGGTAATTTAAATGGTATCCGTTCCCGCTCATACCCTTGACCGGGTCGGGAAAGCCCAGGTCGGTTAGCAGTTGGCGCAGCTGGAGCCCGGCCTCTTTGGCCTGGTCCAGTTCCGCCTGGCTGGAGCTGACCCCGGTCGGTCGCACCGCCTTGCTCACGTCCAGGTCGATGGGAAGCCAGCGCACACAGCGGATTTCTTTGTCCGAAGTGCAGGGCCGCTTTTTGTTCACTGCCACCAGACGGTTATGGGCCCTGGCCATCACCGCCGGCAGGGGCGGATTGATTGTGAAGTAAATCCCATGCGGCGGGTCGTTCAGCTGCTCCAGGCCCCAGGCGTCCCGGGCGAAGGCCTCGGCATTGTCGTAATAGCCGAATACACCCTGGTCCTGCCGGGCGAAGGTGCCCCCCCACAACTTGTTCTTGCCGCCGACCCCAAGAGCCCGCAGCTCCACCACTTCGCCAGGCCTAAAAAAGATGTCATAAACTTTCCGGATGTCAGAAACACTCAATTTCGAAATCCTCCATACTTTGCAAAACATTTTTATCGATGTGATTTCTGGCTAACGCGTTAGGTGATAAATGATAAACAGAGCAACTACAATAGTAATAATAACAGTGTTTTAGGGATGTTTTAGGGGGCTTTTTGCGTGTGTTTGAATCGTTTTGAATCGTTTTGAATAGTTTTACAAAGCCCAAATTGTTGTCGAAGCCTATAGAAAAGCTACGGATTATTGATTTTTGTGGTGTTGTTCCGGTGTGGCGTTTTGAAGTGTTCCCGTGACAATGTTTCGAGGAAAAAAGTTTTACACCATGTGGAATATGTTAGGACCGCTATATCAAGTGAACGAGGTTTTGCTTTGTCGTTGTAGGGCGCCAGACACATTTCTTTACATTCTCGAGGACCGAGAATATACGAGTTGATTCAACACATAAGTTTATTAAGTGTAAGAATCATGGTTTCCGACAGTATTCTTGACACAGCCAAGCATCTTTCTTATGGTCATTCTGCCTTGGGTGGGCGTCCCTGCAACGGCCTTAGGGACCGTGGTCACGGGCCCCGGTTTCATGCCGGGGACATCCGTTGTCGCCTTCCCGAGGCATTCCTTTCTGTGGCAGCTCCTGTCGGTGTCGGATCCTTGGATTAAGGCTTCCTATCTGAAGTGCCCATCGAAGAATCAGTATCTAAAAGTTGAGGTGATTCCATGACTGAGGTTCATATCGAATCAGAAGATGTTCCCTTCGTGTATGACACTGAATCAATCTGGCTCTGGTGAATGTAAGGTGCCCGCTCATAGACCGCGGCAACTATCGCCCCCAAGGCCCAGGCCAGGGCAATCCCCGCTGGCTGCTTCTCGCAAACCCGCAACAATTCCTACTGAGATCCTAAACCCGCCCCCCCGCCTGAACATCTGAACGGCCATGGTTGGCACCTTGAATTTTGAAAAAATCCCACACAGGCTATAGAGGGAGGGGGAAGAGGAGTCCCATCCGGGGTTTTTGGATTCCGGCGGTTCCCCTATGAGCAGGCTCACTTTGAAGGGAGGCGTTTGGTTTTTCAAAGATGACGATGGCGCGACCGCGGTGTCCGCAGCTAGAGTTGCGACCGCCGGGTCGAAACTGATGACTGCGTCAATCCACACCGAACGATTGACGGTGGTCTCAAAATCATGGAACCGTCGCACCAAAATCAAATGCCCGCTTTGTCTGCCTTTGATAGAAAGGCAGACAAATGGGTATCGTCGTAAATACTCGTCAATTATAGCTTTACAGCTGTTTGAGGAGGCCAGCTACGTTTAAGTTAATTGATTAAGTCTGCTTTATATCCAAATAGAGAAATAAAAGCATACATTATATTGATCCGGTTGATCGACCGCCCAGGAAACCGATTCGCCATTCAAAACGACTCGGGTTGCATAGGGCTTGGCGATCTGGCAGACTTTAATGAACGTAATAATATATAATGAAAACGATGCTCTATGCCGGATCGCCCCCTTTCCCTCTCAACCCTTCTCTACGGCGAACAGGCGTTGTCACTTGGGGTATGCCTGGCCTATTCCAGGCGCTACAAAAATGCTCCAGACTCCCATCACGGGCATGTTTTGGAGCGTTTTCAAACATAGGGTTTCCCAAAGGCTGCCGGGGGTGATTCCTGGACATGATGGACGGCAACAAGTTTGGCTTGGACAATGAAACCCCTTTAACTGTAAAGGTTTTGTACTTGATGTCCTGATCGTCCAGCCATTTTCCAGTTACTTTTTATATATTTTTTCTTATTCTCTATTCTTTCTATTTTTTATTTTTTTTCGTTTGTTCTAAAGCAAATAGAGAGGTGCTGGACCTGCTGGACTTCCTATTGAGATCATAGCTAATACCGTTCATTCATGTACTGACCCTACGTCGGACCTGCCGGGACACACCTGGACATGTCGACTCAATAATTAACCTGGCCCAGGGCCGACCGCGGTCTGAAAGAATTCCACGATGGAAATGAGTTGTTAACCCTGGGCCAAAACCAAGTTACTGGCAATGGCTACTTGTAAGGTGAATAAGAATGCTTCAGCCAGGTCAAACCGGATGTCTTGGCATTACCGTCAAATATTGTTTCCGAGGTTCAGCATGTTGACGTAATGTCTTGCTAGTCGGAGTACCATTTTAGGGGGTGGGGGAGTGCGGGGGAAGATATGTTCAGCGCATTGAATTATTATAGAATAGCATATTTTACTTGCAAAAGTATGCAAATAAGTCAATATGGATAAAAAGACAGAAAAAAAGATTCTGCTCTAATCCGCACAGGGATTGGTCTAAAGAGGACAATTCATGAAAAATGCATACAAAGTAGAGCCGATCCGCAAGCTCAAGGACATCAAAACCATAAAGAAGTTACTTTCGGACCATCCGCGCAATTACGCCCTGTTCGTGGTGGGTATCAATACAAGCCTTCGGGGCTCGGATCTGCTGGCACTAAAGGTCGGTGATGTGCGAGAATTGAAGCCTATGCAGGATTTTGAAATTCGGGAACGAAAAACAAAAAAGCACCGGCGAATCACACTGAACCGCGCTGCCATGGAAGCAATCCAAAAGTTGCTGGCCACGCGCCCCGAGGTAGACGATGAAGAATTCCTGTTCGTGGGGCGCACCGGCAAACCCTTAACGCGTGATTACCTGCGAAAAATGATAAAAAAGTGGTGCAGAGCTATTAATTTAAGAGGCAACTACGGTAGTCACAGCCTGCGCAAAACCTGGGGGTATCACCAGAGGGTTCGATTCGGTGCCGGCCTTCCAGAATTGACAGAGGCCTTCAACCACAGCAATCAGTCGATAACGCTGCGTTATTTGTGCATCCAACCCGATGAAATCAAGAACATTTACAATAACGAAATTTGAAGCGTGTTATTTAGCGAACCTTAAACTAACGTTAGTTTCATAAGGCTTTGCTATTCGGGATGTGGGAAAAGCAGCCTCGACCAGTCCCTTAAATACTTGCTAAACAGCTGTTTCGCCCAGTTCTTCTATGCGCATTTTTGCACATTCAACCACTCGTGGCTCAGAATCGTTTTTGATGACATTCTTCAGCAATTCAACATTTTCTTCATCTTTAATCGCCGCGATACGCACATCGGGGTTTGAATGAGCGATTTTGGGTAGAAAAAAATCTCTGAATTTCATTGCTGCACCTCCTTTCCTTCTGATGATCGGCCGTCGAGCGTCGGGCCGGCGGTTCTTCAAGCGGCGATTTTCTCGAGGCGCTCGATGGCTTTTTGTCTAACGGCTTTGTCGGGGTCTTCTCTGGCGATGCGGCTGAGAAGCGCTTTCCCCTGCATCTTTTCAACGGCCTGCATACGAACGTCTGTGATGGTTTTGCCTTTTGGCTTTAATTGGCCGCGGCAAGCTTTGATGCAATAGTATATCCCGGCGAACAACAGACAAATTGATATGCCAGACAGGAAAAAGGAACCGGGAGGCTGCGTCGTTAGAAAAGGCAGTGAGAATAAGCTGGCGCTCAAAAAGAGAGCGCCGACCGCCGATATGGCCGCCGCTATGAAAATGAGATGGCGCTCTTGATGTTGCATATGATGTCTCCTTCAGGTTAACAGCAGGCTGCTGGTGACAAGACATGATAAAACCACTAGCACGCCGGCAAGCACGGCAATAACGATACGCTTGTATGGCGACCAGCCGGTTTTAGGTCCCTGGACTTTTTCACCACATTGTGGACAGCAATGGGATTGCAGAACGAAATGATTGTTTTCGCCATAAAAATGGCCGCATGACCTGCAGGTGTTAGCATCCATCTATTTGAAAGGCTCCCTTGTAAGGTGAAACTGTATTGATTCAGGTTCATTTTAAAGACCATGCGTGCGCAGCGTAAATAGGGTGAAGCATGTAATAATCTATGCTATTGCCTGTATTCCATGGGCTTGCGGAGGTTTGCGTGCTTGGCGGCAAAAAGCCCCCATACTCTTAATGCGGTTTCCAAAACGGTGTGCCCCACCGCCCTGCCCATGTGAGACGCGAAACCAGGGTCACCCTGATGGATGAATCACAATACTATTTAGAGGTGGGTCGTCAGCCTTACAGCCGTTCCGGTGATGTTTAGTTTGATTGCGACGGCCAAGGTATATTCACTTTCCGGTTTTTGTTCCATGGAACTGTCGATATGGACGCCGACAACAGCGTCAGCACCGACCAGATAAGCCCTTTTTCGCAACTTGGACAGGCTCAGTTCAATCCGGTTGCGGAATAGCTTTTCAGCCAGTTCATGCTGCCCTTCGGCTTGTACCGGATTGATGTGGATGTCCTGGAAGACGACGTCCTGAACAGAAATGACATCGATGTAATCGATGATTTGGCCAATTTCTAGCGTATCCGTCGTGCTTACGGTGATATGCTGTGTATCCTCTTCGGTAATGGTGCGCATCTCCTGCTCGATGGCGTCTCTTTCACGAAGGATTTCCTTTTTTTCCTTTTGGACCTCGACCTTTTTGGCCTTTACCGATTGTTTCGCCTCTTCGGCACACCCTGCGCAGTAAATCAAGCCTTCGATTTCCAGGGAGGAAATGGGGTCCACCGTCCTGCGGCAGCGGGTGCATTCCGTCAATGTCATAAAAATGTCCTTTCTTTATGATTTTCTCCTGGCTCATCCGCGCCCTCCGAATTCATCAGAGGCAATTAAAAGGCGGGCTGCTTCGCTCCGAGACCTCATGACGCGTGATCGGCCCTTGGGAGGAAGCGCTACAAGCGGACCATGCCGACGCGGCAATGAACTATGGATCGTCGGGTTAAAGCATACGGAGGGCTGCCTTCGAAGGACATACGCGCAAGCATGTAATTGACCGGCAGGAAGGGATTATTTTACGATGATTGCATTTTCAGGCGCCTATCGACAAGCTGGTTTTCCCCAAGGCTGACTGCCCAAACGCTGAAGGTCTGTTCCGGTTTGAATCCGACCCCAACCGCACCGTCCTGGGGATAGAGCACCCAGGCGTAGCGTGGTTCATAGACACTGGTGGTGGAAGACCAGTACCCGGTCTGAATAGTCTCGAAAGGATGTCCGTCCATAAGCGCCGGCGAGTGTCGGCCTGGATCAATCAGGCTTTCCAGCTCGCGGATGTTGGGGAGCCGCCAATTTGAAATGCGCTGGTGCTGGTATTCGTTCAGTGCTTCAATCCTGCGAAAAGCCTCCTCCCAGTCGCATGGGGTGTCGCTTTCCGTTTCCGCCCAGTACAGTCCCGTCCACAGGTCCTTAACCGTCCGTCCGATGGTTTGAAAACGGTTCTCTTTTTCCGGAGTGTCATGGCGGGGGCCGGCCACGGGCCAAACCAGGTAGGCGCCATGTTTCATACCCCGGTAGATCCGGGCGCCGCCCAGATGGACGAACCACGCCTGGTCAGGCAGACGCGCGCAAGTCGTCGCGGTCCAGTAGTAGCCCGAAAACACATTGCGGAACGGGTGCGGGCGAGGCAGGGCCGGGTTGATTTGCTGATGGCTGACAAGGGAAAACAACTCCCGGCGCGACGGCAGGCGCCAATCATGGCGCCCGTGGGTTTCCGAGCGATTCATTTCAGCAACCAGGTCGAGTGCCTCCCGCCAGGTGAAGGGGAAATCAAACCGGTTAGCATTCCCGCACCAGTGCAGCTTCGTGACCGCATCGCATACGGTGCCGCCGTCCAATCGAAATCGCTGATCGTCCCGGGCGCCTTTGGATCGGCCTTCCGCATCCTGCCCGGTAGCCTCGCAGGATACAGAGGTCCCCTCGGCATCGTAGCATTGTTCCTGGTCGGTCCATAAAGGCCATGGAAACATCATATTGCCTTACCCCCGGGTGTTTCGAATCGGTTCATAATGGTCGTCCGGTCGCATGCTAAAAGCGGATAAACGGCGTCATTTCCTTATAGCTGTGCGTCGGCTGGGTCCGGATCTGCATCACATCGATAGCGAAGCCGTAGGCCTTGACGCCCTCCTGTTTCACACCCGGCAGAGAATGGCTGACCGACTCGGGAAATTCGCCGGCCGAGCTCTGCAGGCGCGTCATGATAGGGTTTGCCGACACGGCCGGGATTTCGACGATATCCTCGATATACACGGCCGTAATGGCGTCAAAAATCGGGTTCTCGCCCCTGTGTGCTTTTATGGCCGCTTTGAACGCGGCGACGGCATCTTCGGCGGTTTCGCCGGAGACCACCATGGTAAAATAGCCGTGGCGTGCGAGCCCGGTGATATTGGTTTCGTCAAACGAGAAATGGCCAACATAGAGCATGTCCTTCTCCTTTCGGTGAGAAGCGATGTGACTATCCGTTCAGATCAAACTGATAGGGCCCCTATTATTTCTACGCATCACGACCGTTGCGGCGGTTTTTATTACTCGGGCGGCGCCATGAATTCAGGCCCGACCGGATCGGTGATGGTTTCCTGCAGGAGTTCCTCGAGCGCATATTTGAAGCTGTCGCTGATGTGCCATCCATCGATGGCGTCGAGAGGCGCCATTTGTTCCGGACGCCGACCGCCCCAGATGGCAATCTCGACACCCATATCCAGCACCCATCGGATGGCGACCGGCAGCAGCGGACGATCGTAGTGGTCTTTCGCAAGCTGCTCGATGCGGGCGGCCGCTTTGAGGTATTGACCGAAGCGAGGGGGTTGGAATTTCGGATCATGGTTGCGCAGGTCGTCGCCGTAAAATTCGCGGTGCGGCATCATCTTGCCCGACAGCAGGCCGCGGCACAGGACCCCGTAGGTCATCAGGGCGATGTTGTTGGATCTACAGTAGGGAACGATGGCGTCCTCGATCTGGCGTTCGAACATGTTGTAGGGCGGTTGACAGACCTGGATGTCCACCACACTCTGAAAGGTCTCCATTTGTTCCGGGTTGAAATTGCTCACCCCGATGGCCCGGATTTTTCCCGCATCTTTCAGGCTTTCCATGAGCCTGGCGGTTTCTTCGAAGGGTGTTTTGGGGTCGGGCCAATGGATGAAGTAAATGTCGATATATTCGGTTTGCAGCCGCTCCAGAGATGCCTCGACTTCGGCAGCAATTTTAGCGGGGTCGGCGTTTCGCGAGACCTTGCCGTCTTCCCATTCCAGGCCCGCCTTGGTCGCAAGGTATATTTTTTCTCTTCGCCTGGCGTTTTTGATGGCCCGTCCGACGATTTCTTCCGCGCGCCCAAAACCGTAAACCGGCGCGGTGTCGATGAGATTGACGCCTTTGTCCAGGGCGGCATGAATGGTGTCAATGGAGGCTTTTTCTTCTGTGCCGCCCCACAGCCATCCGCCAATGGCCCAGGTTCCCAGCGCGATGCGTGAGACTATCAGCTCCGTTCCCGGTATCGTGACGTGTTCCATGTATTGGTCCCTTTCATTACATGCTTGCGTGGATATTATCTTCGTCGACTATGGGTAAGCTTGGATGAATTGTAAATGGGGTTAAGGCCCTATATCCGGGTAAGGCCAACCTCGCCTGAGCCTGGGTTTCCATCGGATTGAGGCTGTTGGCCCTCGTTGGCCGCGCCGGTATGCGGCCGTTTGCAATCTTCTCATCGCTTTTGCCTGGCCGGGACAGGCCAATATACAGGACAGGCCCCATTTTTTCTCCGGGGGCTAGTCGCTAATGTTTATAGCCAAGGCACCTAACGGTGCCGCTAACCAAATCCCGTGTGCGGCTCAGGACAGCGGCATACGGACCGGTAACCTGAAACGACTGGGAGGATGACATGCAAATCGGCGACAGAGGGCCGTTGAAGACGATCATGGATCGTGAAAAGCTCCTGCAATTCAAGACCTGCCCGGCCTGTGGGCGTCCGTTCAACCTGGGTGATCCCGTGGTGCTGGCATGCGGTGCCTGGGAGGGCCCCCCGCGCCTGATCCATGAAAACGAGGCGGTTTACGATGGTAAGGCGAATATCTACATGGAGCAAAAATGCGCCGAAGCGCGCTGACATCGCCGAAGGCGGTCGCACGATCTGGACGCGGGGAGATAGTGTAATGCTTCAGACCATTTACCGGATAGACCCCATACCCGCCGGTACCCAAAGTCAATATCATGGTCCTGTCGGCGCGAAGGTGAAACAAGGCCGGACGGAACACGCTTTTTTATTGATTTGAACCGGTAGACCAAAGGAGGAAATCATTATGAGTAGTAATCGGGAAGTCTATGTTGAGAAGATGAAAGCCAAATTGGATGAGTGGAATGCGGAGATCGACAAGCTGGAAGCCAAATCCCGGAAGGTGGAGGCCGATGCAAAGGAGGCGTATCAAAAGCAAATCGAATCCATTAAAGAAAAACGCCGGGAGACCCGGGCGAATCTCGACGAAATGCGGCAGGCCGGTGAAGGTGCCTGGCAGGATTTGAAAGCGGGTGTCGAGAACGCCGCCGCTTCGCTGGGCGAGGCTATCCGCTCCGCGCAATCACGATTCTAAT